>NZ_NOXX01000195.1 GCF_002251775.1 Flavobacterium aurantiibacter | reverse complement strand
AAATAACATCAAAAATCAATTAATTTAATTTCACCCAACGGGTTCTGTCTTATTCCTTTTATATTTGTTCGCTAAAGACTCATTCATGCGCATTTTCATTGTTTTTGTTTTGGTGTTGTGTTTGCAATCGTGTATTTCTGTAAAGGATATGGTTTATCTGCAGAAAACCGACAATTCGATTGTAAATCCTGTTAATCAAATTAACGACAAGGCTTATAGGCTGCAGAGCAACGACATATTGATGATTAACATCAAGGCGGTAAATCCAGAATTGGTTGCTATTTTTCAACAAAACGATGGTAGTTCGGGCATTGCCACGCAAAGTGAACAAGGCGTTTACTTTAATGGTTTTCCGGTTGATCAGCAGGGAAATATTCGAATTCCGATTGTTGGAAACGTAAACGTTATTGGTTTGACTTTAGATGAAACGCGCTTAAAAATTGAACAAGAATTATTAGATAAATACTTCACAGAACAAGCAAACATTTTTGTGACTGTGAAATTAGCTGGTTTGCGCATTACGGTAAATGGCGAAGTAGGAGCACCCGGAACGGTGGTTCTTTTTCAAGAAAAGGCAAATATTTTAGAAGCGCTTGCCAATGCTGGCGACATTTTAACCACGGGCGATCGAAAGAGTGTGGTTGTCATGCGTCAGTATCCTACAGGTATGGAATTGCATACCATTGATTTAACCGACATCAACGCGCTGCAATCACCGTATTTTTACCTACAACCAAACGATTATATTTATGTAAAGCCCCTACCTCAGAAGTCCTGGGGAACGGGAAAAACAGGTATAGAATCCTTGACATCGATTTTTACTGTCTTAACATTGTTAACAACGGTATTTATTTTAGCGCGAAATTAATATGATAGATCAGTCCGATTTTAACTCCTCTGAATCGCAAATCAGTTTCGATTTTAAGGGATTCCTTATTAAAACGCTCAGCTATTGGAAGTGGTTTTTGCTAAGCTGGGCGATTGCTTTTACGTGGGCTTACCAAGTCAATATCCGAAAGGAGAAAATCTATGCGGTTGACACTACGATTTCTGTGAAAGAAGAGAGTAATCCCTTTTTTACGGCCAACACCAGTTTAGTTTTTAATTGGGGAGGAACTAGCGATCAGGTGCAAACCATCGTTTCGTTGCTAAAGTCGCGTTCGCATAATGAGCTTGTTGTCGATAAATTAGAGTTTTACACGCAATACCTCGAGCAGGGTAAATACAACAAAATTGATGTGTATGGAAGCGCACCTTTTAAAGTTAATATTGATAAAGATAAGCCGCAATTAGCCGACAAAGAAATCAAAATTAAGTTTGTTGACGCGAATTCATATGTAGTTACCATTCCCTTTGAAAATACCACAGCAGCGGCGTATTTGTATAGCAATAAATCGCGAACCGACGTTTCAGTTCCGCAAGGAACCTTTGTTCGCCGATATAAAGTGGGAAGCAAAGTTGTTTTACCATTTTTATCTTGGACGCTTGATATCACTGATATGTCGGGGAACCAAGTTGGAAAAGAATACTTTGTGAGTTTTTCGAATTTTGATGGTGTCGTTGCTAGTTATCAAGGTATTTCGGCCGAGCCCGACGCTAAGGGAGGTTCGATCCTAAAATTGAGCTTACAAGGTCACAATAAAGCACGAATGGTGGATTACTTAAATACTACCGTTCAAATTTTAAAAGAAACACAGTTAGCTGCAAAAAACCAATTCGCTACGAATACGATTAATTTCATTGATAGCACGATGCGCGCGATGGAAGAATCTTTGCGTAAAACAACCGATGAATTAAAGAGTTTTAGTCGCGATAAAAACGTAACAGCGTTGGAACAAGGCGGAGAGTCTATCAGTACAAAACTTACCGAACTCGATTCCGAAAAAGATAAAATTCAGCGCAAGATTGCTTACTTGAGCAACTTATCGTCGTACCTGAAAAAAAGTGTGGATTATTCGAAGTTGCCTTCGCCGTCGGTAGTGGGCATTGAAGATCCAAATATCGTTGTCAATGTCTCAAAGCTGATAACCTTGTCCACGCGACGAGCACAAATGCAGTTTTCGGTAAAAAGCGAGAAGATGTACAGCGATTTTGATGTGGAAATTTCGGCCATAAAGAATGTGTTGTTAGAAAATATTTTGTCTGCGCGTTCAGGCTTAAATTACGACCTAAATTTAGTAAACGCCAAGTTAAATGCAGCCGAATCGGAACTAAAGCAAATACCAGAAGACAAGCAAGATTACCTAAAAATTCAGCGCAAATTTGATTTAGGAAACGAAATATACACCACCTTTTTACAAAAACGAACCGAAGCCAATATTGTTAAAGCGGCAAACGTTTCCGACATTCGGTTCATAGACAACGCCAAAGATGTTGGAGGCGGTTTAATTGGTCCGAAAACCAGTGTAAATTATATACTTGCTTTGTTTTTAGGATTTATAATTCCACTTTTAGGTGTGTTCGGATTATTCTTTGTTAACAACTCTATTCAGAACACCGACGATGTAGCGAAATTAACGACGATTCCGTTGATTGGCGTAATCGGTAAAAAGAAAACAGACAGTAATTTGAGCGTTTTCGAACGTCCAAAGTCGGCCCTTTCAGAATCGTTCCGCGCCATTCGATCATCGTTACAGTTTTTGTACAAACGTCAGAATCTCGCCGGAGCAAAAACATTAATGATTACTTCTTCTATCAGTGGGGAAGGAAAAACGTTTTGTTCAATAAATATTGCCACTGTTTTCGCGTTGAGCGAGAAAAAGACGGTTATCGTAGGTCTCGATTTACGTAAGCCGAAGCTTTTCAATGATTTTAAAGTTTCGAACGACGTTGGTGCTGTAGACTATTTAGTAGGTTTGAAATCATTGGATGAAGTTATTCAGAGAACGGCAATTTCCCATTTAGATATCATTCCTTCGGGTCCTAATCCGCCAAATCCGGCAGAATTAATCATGAGCGATGCGATGACGACGATGCTTATGGAGTTGAAATCGCGCTACGACTATATTGTGTTGGATACGCCGCCTGTTGGTTTGGTTTCCGATGCATTAGAACTTTCACCTTTAGCCGATGTTACTCTGTATGTGGTGCGTCAGAATTTTACGAAAAAAGACATGATTACACTGCTTAACAACCGTCAGAAACGCGGAGAATTGTCGAATGTTAGTATCGTTTTAAACGGATTTGAAAGCAAAGCCAAGTACGGCTATGGCTACGGCTACAATTACGGCTATGGTTATGGTTATGGAAATTATTCGAGCGGTTACCATGAAGATGATAAACCAGAAGGAGTATTTGCTTGGATTCAGAACCTCATAAAGCTAATAAAATCAAAAATCAAGAAATAAGTTAAAACCTTCTTAATTTTAATAGATTATATTTGCGCTGAAAAAAAATTAAAATCCGAAATCTATGTCTACTAACCTACCAAGAATTTTGGTGACGGGTGGCGCTGGTTTTATAGGCTCCAATTTATGTGAGTATTTTCTATCGAAAGGGTATCCGGTCGTTTGCCTGGATAACTTAGCAACTGGGCACAAAAAAAATCTTGACGGATTTATAGAGAATCCCCTTTTTAAATTTATCGAAGGCGATATTCGCAGTTTGGATGATTGTAAGAAAGCAGTTGCTGGTTGCGACTACGTCTTGCATCAGGCTGCATTAGGGTCTGTTCCACGTTCGATTAATGATCCGATTACCAGCAACGATGTAAATGTTGGCGGATTTGTAAATATGTTAGTGGCTGCGCGCGATGCGGGAGTTAAACGATTTGTTTACGCCGCAAGTTCATCGACCTACGGTGATTCGGAGGCGCTTCCCAAAGTCGAAGATAAGATCGGCAAACCGCTTTCTCCTTACGCGATAACAAAGTACGTTAATGAGCTTTACGCCGATATTTTTAGCAGAACATATGGAATTGAAACCGTGGGCTTGCGCTATTTCAACGTTTTTGGTCGCCGGCAAGACCCGAATGGAGCTTATGCAGCGGTGATTCCAAAATTTGTTATGCAGTTTATGAAGCACGAGAGTCCTGTTATAAACGGTGATGGAAATTTCAGCCGCGATTTCACCTACGTGGATAACGTGGTTCAAATGAATGAGCTTGCAATTACAACCAATAATCCTGCTGCTGTAAATACGGTATATAACACAGCATTCGGCGACAGAACAACGCTAAATGATCTGGTGCATTATTTAAAGCATGAGCTTGCGAAGAAAGATTCAAAGATTGGCGAAGTAGAAGTTATTCATGGACCAAATCGAGCTGGCGATATTCCTCATTCGCTCGCAAGCATCGATAAAGCAAAACAATTATTAAATTACAATCCCAAATATTCGTTGCAACAAGGTTTGGCTATTGCTGTAGACTGGTATTGGGAAAACTTAAAATAGTATGAAATTAGCAGTAATTGGTCTTGGCTACGTAGGTTTACCCTTAGCGAGACTATTCGCCACGAAATATAACGTAATTGGATTTGATATCAATACATCTCGAGTTGAGGAGTTGAATTCGGGTATAGATAAAACATTAGAGGTCGAGCAAGAATTACTTAAAAAAGTTCTGGTTGCCAAGAGTCATGCAGGTAGCGGTTTATATTGTTCGGCAGATCTTGCTGATATTCAAGACTGTACAGTTTTCATAGTCACGGTTCCAACGCCTGTTGATAAAAGTAACCGCCCAGATTTAACTCCGCTATATAAGTCTTCGGAAACCGTTGGTAAAGTTCTTAAAAGAGGCGATATCGTAATTTACGAATCCACGGTATATCCTGGGGTTACTGAAGACGAATGCGTTCCGGTTTTAGAACGAATCAGCGGACTAAAGTTTAATGTCGATTTTTTTGCAGGATACAGTCCGGAGCGTATAAATCCTGGTGACAAGGAACATACGGTTGAAAAAATTCTAAAAGTAACCGCGGGTTCGACTCCCGAAATCGGTAAGATTGTTGATGACCTTTACAAAAGCGTTATCACAGCTGGTACGCATTTAGCCCCAACCATTAAAGTTGCCGAAGCGGCCAAAGTAATAGAAAATTCGCAGCGAGATATTAACATCGCATTCGTTAATGAGTTAGCTAAAATATTCAATTTGTTGGGCATCAACACGCACGATGTCTTAGAAGCAGCAGGGACAAAATGGAACTTTCTTCCTTTTAAGCCCGGCTTAGTTGGCGGACATTGCATTGGAGTAGATCCGTATTATTTAGCACAAAAAGCTCAGGAAGTGGGTTATCATCCGGAGATTATACTAGCTGGCCGACGTTTAAACGATAGCATGGGCGAATATGTTGCCTCGCAGGTAGTGAAGCTTATGATTAAAAAAGGGATCACGATTAAAACAGCAAAAGTTCTGATTCTTGGTATAACCTTCAAAGAAAATTGCCCAGATGTAAGAAATACCAGAATTGTTGATGTCTTAGCTGCACTCGAAGACTACGGAATCCAGCTTGATATATACGATCCTTGGGCAGATAGTGATGAGGTAAAACACGAATATGGGTATACGATCCAAAAATCAATTCCTGAAACGCGTTACGATGCGGCTGTACTTGGAGTTGCTCATGCAGAATTTACAAATTTAGACTTAAAAAATATAGTAGCTGAACACGGTGTAATTTACGACGTAAAGGGAATTCTCGGAACTAAAGCAGACGCAAGATTATAAATATGAAAATTAAGAACATTTGTTGTATAGGTGCAGGATACGTTGGAGGTCCTACGATGGCTGTGATAGCGGCAAAGTGCCCGGAGGTAAACGTTACGGTCGTAGATTTAAATGCGGCTCGAATCGATGCTTGGAATGATGCCGACTTGTCTAAACTTCCCGTTTATGAGCCTGGATTAGATAAAATTGTAGAAGAAGCTCGCGGGCGAAATTTATTCTTTTCCACGCAAGTTGAAGAAGCGATTTCAAAAGCTGAAATGATTTTTATTTCAGTAAATACACCAACAAAAACCTATGGATCTGGTAAAGGTCAAGCGGCTGATTTAAAATATATAGAACTTTGTGCACGTCAAATTGCTGCGGTTAGTACTACTAATAAAATTGTTGTCGAAAAATCGACACTTCCTGTTAGAACAGCAGAAGCTATAAAAAGTATTCTAGACAATACTGGAAACGGGGTGCAATTTCAAGTACTATCAAATCCCGAGTTTCTAGCCGAAGGAACTGCTGTAGCCGATTTATTACAGCCTGATCGCGTTTTAATAGGTGGTGAGCAAACTCCGGAAGGTAAGATTGCGATTCAAGCGCTCGTTGATGTATATGCGTCGTGGGTTCCTGCAGAAAAAATTCTAACTACTAATTTATGGTCCTCCGAGCTATCTAAACTTACAGCAAATGCTTTTTTAGCACAGCGCGTTTCTTCGATTAACTCCATTTCTGAACTATGTGAAAAAACAGGTGCAAATGTTTCGGAAGTAGCACGTGCTATTGGGATGGATTCGAGAATTGGTCCTAAGTTTTTAAGTGCTTCCGTAGGTTTTGGTGGATCATGTTTCCAAAAAGATATACTCAATCTCGTTTACATCGCTCGTTCATACGGTTTAGCAGAAGTAGCCGATTATTGGGAGCAGGTGATTTTGATGAATGATCACCAAAAGAACCGATTCGCTAAAAAAATTGTTCGCGAACTTTATAATACCATCTCAGGAAAGAAAATTATTTTCCTAGGTTGGGCATTCAAAAAAGACACAAACGATACGCGCGAGTCAGCGGCAATTTATGTTGCAAATTTATTGCTTCAAGAACAGGCAGAATTAGCTATTTATGACCCGCAAGTATCTGAAAAGCAGATAAAATCAGATTTAACGTTATATACTGATTTAGATGCCGATGTGATAGCAAATCGCGTACATGTGTACAAAAACACCGACAATCTTTTTGAAGCTGCGCACGCGATTGCCGTTCTAACAGAATGGGATGAGTTTAAAACATACGATTGGGCAACAATATACAAGCAAGTTACTAAACCCGCTTTTGTATTTGATGGACGAAACATCTTGTCGAAACATGAATTGATTGAATTTGGCTTTAAATATTTTGCCATTGGAAGCTAATAAAAGAAACATACTCATTACTGGAGGTTGCGGCTTTATCGGTTCGCATGTAGTAAGATTATTTGTCACAAAATATCCTCATTACAATATTTATAATTTAGACGCGCTAACTTACGCGGGGAATCCTGCGAATTTAGAAGACATCGAACAGATGTCCAATTATAAACTTCTGGTTGCAGATATTCGAAATGCTGAGGTTTTAGAACAATTGTTTTCGGAATACAACTTCGATTCCGTAATTCATCTTGCAGCTGAATCTCACGTTGACCGATCCATTACCGATCCATTAGCATTTGTTACAACGAATGTTGTTGGAACCGTAAACCTCTTACATACAGCAAAAAAACATTGGGGTACTGATTTTACCAATAAGCTGTTTTATCACATCAGTACAGACGAGGTATATGGAACTCTTGGCGAGTCTGGATTTTTTACAGAAGAAACAGCCTATGATCCGAATTCACCATACTCGGCTTCAAAAGCTAGTTCCGATCACTTCGTTCGAGCTTACGGCGAAACGTATAAGATGCCTTATGTAATATCAAATTGCTCTAATAATTACGGGCCTAATCAATTTCCGGAAAAGTTAATTCCGCTTTTCATTCAAAATTGCTTAGACAAAAAAAGTTTACCCGTTTATGGCGACGGAAATTACACCCGTGATTGGTTGTACGTAATCGACCATGCTATTGCAATCGATACCATCTTTCATAAGGGAAAAATTTCCGAAACCTATAATATTGGTGGGTTTAACGAATGGAAAAATATCGATCTTGTTCGTTTGTTGTGTAAGCAAGTCGACCAAAAATTAGGAAATCCAGAAGGAACTTCTGAGAAATTAATTACGTTCGTTACAGATCGACCTGGTCACGATTTTCGATATGCAATAGATGCATCAAAAATAAATGCCGAGTTGGGTTGGAAACCTTCGGTAACTTTTGAAGAAGGACTTAGCAAAACAATTGATTGGTATTTGTCGAATCGATTGTGGTTAGAACAAGTAAAAAGTAAATAATGAGAATATTAGTAACTGGTGCCGCTGGATTTATTGGTTTTCATTTATGTAAGCAATTACTCGACTTAGGTCATCAGGTAGTTGGATTAGATAATATCAATGATTATTACCAAACTTCTTTGAAGTACGATCGATTGAAACAACTCGGTATTGAAAATGTTTTAGATAATCAGTTGATAAATAGTACTATTTATTCGGACAGACTTCTATTTATAAAAATTGGTTTGGAAGATGCCGTCGCCTTGGATAAAGTTTTCGAATTGGAATTCGATATTGTTTGTAATCTCGCAGCTCAGGCAGGGGTGCGATACAGCCTGGAAGCTCCGCAGGTTTACGTAGAAAGCAACATCGTTGGGTTCGTTAATTTACTCGAATCTATGAGGAAGCATAACGTTCGGAAGTTGGTTTACGCCAGTAGTTCAAGTGTTTACGGTAACAGTGACGAAGTTCCTTTCAAGACAACGAACAATGTCGATCATCCCATAAGTTTGTATGCCGCTTCTAAAAAAGCTAACGAGCTTATTGCACATACCTACTCGCATTTATTTAAAATAGAAACAATTGGCTTACGATTCTTCACGGTTTATGGACCTTGGGGAAGACCAGATATGGCGATGTTTCTATTTACAGATGCAATTTTGAAAGGGAACCCTATTAATGTATTTAACAACGGTGCGCTATCTAGAGATTTTACTTACATCGACGATATTGTCGCTGGAGTAGTTGCCACACTTATAAAAGAACGGTCGGATAATCAGCTCTACAAAATTTATAATATTGGAAACGGCAGTCCAGTTCAGTTAATGGACTTTATAAGTGCTTTGGAAGAAATAACGGGAATAGAAGCAGAGAAAAATTTCTTGCCGATGCAACCTGGCGATGTCGAGAAAACATGGGCTGATTCTTCTGATTTAGAAACAGATTATCAATATAAGCCTTCGACTCCAGTGAAAGTAGGAGTGAAGCACTTTGTTGACTGGTACAAGCAGTATTACCAAATTCAAAATTAGATTACATCTAAATGAGTTCACTTCGCTATAGACCGGAAATTGACGGATTACGAACAATCGCGGTACTTCCAGTGATTTTTTTTCACTTGGGCTTTTCAGCTATTGCGGGCGGTTTTTATGGCGTAGATGTGTTTTTTGTTATTTCGGGATATCTAATCACTTCTTTATTATTAAAGGATATTCAAAAAGGAAGTTTTTCATTTAAGGAATTTTGGATACGTCGCGTTAAACGGATCATGCCGGCGTTGTTGTTTTTAGTTCTTGTTGTACTCCTTGTTTTTCCATTGCTCATTTTTAAAGGCGATCTAGTTTACCTAGTGAAAGACGCTTTATCAGCCATCTTCTCTTACGCAAACTTTCATGCGTACTTTAGTTTAGGTGATTATTGGGGAAATAAAGCAGAGTCGTCCTCCTTTTTACATGCATGGTCACTTTCTTTGGAAGAACAATTTTATATTGTTTTCCCGCTTTTCTTGTTTTTGCTTCACAAGTATAATTTTTCAACTCGAAAAGGTATTGCTGCTGTCATACTTTTTAGTTTAGTTCTCTACACTTTTGGATATTATTTTAATCCAGATTTAACTTTTTACATGTTGCCGAGCAGAGCTTGGGAATTGGCTTTCGGGGGTATTTTAGCAACCGTTTCAATTGATTCCGAAAAAATTCGACCAGCTATTTCTAACCTGTTAGCAATAGCGGGCTTACTCTTTATCTTGTCCTCTTACTTTTTAACAACAGCCGGTGGAATAAGTATAGTTTCATTTTTTCCCGTTTTAGGAACAGTTTTGATTATATTATTTGCTAAATCAGATCACGGATTAGGGCGTATTTTAAGCACAACTCCCATGGTCTATATCGGAAAACTCTCTTATTCTCTTTACTTATGGCATTGGCCTATTATTGTTTTACTTAAATCGCACTTGAAATTCCAAATTGCAGAGGAAACTGCAATAATTTCTGCGTTAGCTCTCACCATCCTTTTCTCTTTAATTTCCTACTATTTTATCGAAACAAAAACAAGAACATCGGCAAAAGGAATACAATTTGTACTAGTACTCTTGATTGCGAACGTTTCGATAGCCGCTTTTTTAAATTACGGAGTAGTTAAGGAATATAAATCAGATTTTGATCAAGTGGTTTTTTATGGTTTACAGTACGACATCACGCCAAAAATTGCGCCTGTTTCAGACGAAAATAAGACCAAACGTTTAGGGGTGTTCGCACCCGAACGAGATAATAAATTTAAAGAAGCCTATAAAAAGGGAGGAATCATCTTTGGAGATTCTAGTTCGACTCCGAAAATAATTGTGTTAGGCGATTCTCATGGCGCGATGTGGGGAAAAACACTTCACGACATAGCAAACGAACTTGGTGTTTCCATAAGTTTTTACACAGCTGTTGGAAATCCGCCTTTTTTTAAGATAGGAGAAAGTCAACAAAAAGGCAATAAAGGTTTTTCAGCCGAACAAAGATCCGCTTATGCAAATAATTTTTTACAATCACTAAAACTGTGGAAACCTGATTTTTTAGTGATTTCCTGTCGATGGGATTCCATGGACGACGAGAAGTGGAGCGATTTTTATGCTCTATTAAATTACACCAAAACGATTGGAATCAAAGTTGTTATTTTAAACCAGCCGCCGGTAATCGACATTATTGGCGATAGAAATTCAGCGCAATACCTTTCATACTTAAAATTTAAACCTAAAAGTTTAGGTCCGGGGTATCTACCTCTGTTGGATTCTGAAGCGGTTCTAAAAGCAAATGCTACTATTTTTAGAATAAATGAAAAATATAAAAATGTAGTGGTCGTGGATATTTATCGAACGTATAGAAAATCCGATAGCGCACTCGTTAGTAACGGCAGAAAAATTTTGTATTACGATGATGACCATCTAAGTTATGATGGTACTCAATTATTGAAAGACGAAATTCTTAAAGTCTTAAAAATGCAAAAATTACAGTAGATGGAAACGAACTTGCATAAGAAGTCGAAAGTTGGTCTCATCTGGGATTTGGGAGGCTCGTTTACACGTCAGTTTGTTACGTTCTTTATTTCAATTGTCTTAGCACGACTTTTATCCCCAGCCGAATTCGGTACTATTGCGATGGCCATGGTTTTTGTATCTATAACGCAAGTATTTATAGATGTTGGATTTACGCAAGGATTAATTCAAAAGCAAGATACTAAAGACATTACGTATTCTTCTATATTTTATATAAACCTTCTTATAAGTCTGTTTTTTAGCGGCCTAATTGTTTTAGCCGCTCCCTTTATTGGTGATTTTTACGATCAAGAGAAAGTTACGAACTTATTGTTTTTATTAGCGGTAATTCCACCGATTGCCGCATTGGGGAAAGTGCATTCCGCGATCTTAATGAAAAGATTAGATCTTAGAAGTTTAAATATTAGAGATGTTCTAGCTACAATGCTCGGTGGTGCAGTAGGTGTTACCGCTGCTTATCTAGATTTTGGCGTGTATAGTCTTGCTTTTCAGCAAATTACGACCGTGTGTATGTCTACATTGCTACTATGGTTCTCTTCTAAGTGGAAACCTAAACTTGAGTATTCGAACGATGAGGTTAAGGGATTACTCGGTTTTTCAAGTTTTGTATTTTTTGACGACCTCATGCGTCAAATATTCAATCGAATAGAAATTGTATTTATCGGTAAAATGTTCTCTCCAACGATACTTGGTTTTTACACGCGAGCGGAGTCGTTTTCTACACAAATTAAATCATATTCTACAGAGAGTTTACGCAAAGTAATGTTTCCACTTTTCAGCGCATTACAGCACGATGAAAACAAAATTAATACAACATATTTACGGGTTTTTAAATTAGCATCCAGCCTGAATTTTTTTTTGGTAGGAGGTATTTACTTTATATCAAAAGAAGTTATTGTAGGCTTAATGGGAGTTAAGTGGTATCAAAGTGTTGTGTTTTTTAAAATACTAATCTTTATAGCGCTTATAAGCCCGCAAGTCGCTTTGATGGATAAGTTAATCTTGGCGAAAGGTTTTGCTAAAGTGAAATTCAAAATGGGAGTTTTTCAGAGATTTTTAAAAATCGTCCCGCTTCTCATAGGGTATTTTTACGGTATTTTTTACTTCTCCGTAAGCTTTACTATTTCAACGTATATCGTCTTTTTTGCTTATATGTGGCTTATCTATAACAAGCTAAACATTTCCATTTTAGATCAACTAAAGAGTTTCTTTACTCCAAGTATACTATTACTAGTAAGTATTGTAGCTTTTGAGTTTCTGAAGCCGCCTTATAGTGGTTGGTATTTTGCGATAGCATTCACCATTATTAATTTTATTTATTTGAAAATGATAAGAAACGAAGGATACTATTTTCTTCTGGGATTATTAAATAAGGGAAAGGCAGTTCTTTTTAGAAAAAGAAGTGCAACCTAATCAGATTTTTAATATTACGGTATTAATTTATAACAGATTAAAAAAATATGTGTTTAAATTGCAACTAATTGCAGGTCAAATAATCTAACAATATGACATTAATTGTATCAAAAACAAGGCTAAGAGGCAACGTTAAATTAAGTGGAGCGAAAAATAGTTCACTACGTTTGCTAGCGGCATCGCTACTTACTGAAGACACCCTTCATCTTACAAATTTTCCAAATGGATTACTAGATATTGAGATTCACCTAAAAATGCTCACTGCTCTAGGAAAGGTTGTAAAAACAGAAAGCGACACGGCGACGATTAGTGTTGGTGAAGAGAAAATTAAAACACAACTTATCTGGGACGAGCGGTCTATCAGAAATACGCTACTTATTTTAGGAGCATTAACTGCACGATATGGAGAAGGACGGGTGCCGCTGCCTGGCGGTTGTAAATTAGGTGAACGTAAGTACGACCTTCATGTAATGCTACTCGAAAAATTAGGAGCTACGGTCTGGGAAGAAGGCGATTATTTGTGTGCAAAGGCAAATAAGGGCCGTTTACAAGCAAATGAAATTCACTTACCCTTAAGGAGTACGGGAGCAACTGAAAATACTATAATTGCCGCCTCGTTAGCATCGGGAAAAACAACATTGTTTAATCCGCATATACGTCCAGAAATTATGGACTTGATAGATATGCTATCAAAAATGGGAGCGAAAATTAAAGTTTTTGGACAGAAATGCATTGAAATCGAGGGCGTTGAAACACTTTCAGGAACAAGTCATGCCGTAATCCCAGATAATATGGAAGCACTAACATGGGCAATTGGTTCCGTTATAACAAACGGAGAAGTTGAAATTGAGAACTTTCCGTATGAACACCTAGAAGTGCCGCTTGTTTATCTTCGCGAAAGCGGAATGAAATTTTACCGAGGTGAATCCAGCTTAATAGTGAAGGGCGGAACACCGTATCCTGTTGAAATTAGTACAGGTCCTTACCCTGGAATCAATTCAGATATGCAACCTTTGTTTGCTGTTTATGGAGCTATGTCGCAAGGGGAGACAAAAATTGTTGATTTGCGCTTTCCCGGACGCTATGCCTATGCAGAAGAATTAGCGAAAATTGGAGTTTCTTCACGAGTAGAAGGAGATATGTTAGTGATTAATGGTGGAAATCCGATAAAAGCAGGGGTAGTAAGAGCCTTAGATTTGCGTGCTGGAATTGCATTACTACTTGCAGGAATGACATCTGACGAACAAATAACAATCGAAGACGATTGGCAAATTTATAGAGGTTACGAAAATTTAGAGTTAAAACTTGCTAATTTAAAATAATCATCTTTGAACTTATTTTCAATAATTCAATCCGACTTGAAGCATTACCGGGCAACTGGTTTTACGAAATTTTTATTGGTTGTTATCTTTAATCAATCCTTTCGATTGTTGTTAAATTATCGGTTGGGAAATTATTTGGCGCAACGCCGAAATTTTATCTATAACTTACTAATTTTATTTTTAAAGAGACGACAAATCAGAAGGTATTCCTGCGATATTGCTTACAGCGCGAAAATTGGAAAGAATATAAGTTTTCCACATCCTATTGGAATTGTAATTGGAACAAATACCGAAATAGGCGACTATGTAATGATTTGGCAACACGTAACTTTTGGAAGCAAAGGCGCTGAATCAAAAGTGTACCCATAGATTGGTAACCCCGCTCGAATCATTAATTCCACTAACAACACAAACTAAAATTGTAAAAAGTAATGATAGTAGTTCCTCATCACGATCTCACTGAGTTTAATAGTTATAGAATAAAAGCGTTCTGTAAAACAGCGTATTTCCCGGAGAATGTCGAAGATTTTGTAGCTTTATTTTCTAATCAATCCGAAACACGACACATCATAGGAGGAGGCTACAACATTATTTTGTCAAAATCATATTACGAAGAGGAATTTATTATTGTAGACGAGCATTTTTCAAAAATTGAATTGGAAGCGGACAACACTATTATGTGTGAAGCTGGAGTTAGCACCATTCAAATGAGTGAGTTCGCCTTGGCAAATAGCCTATCTGGAGTTGAAATTTTCTACGATATCCCGAGTTCGATTGGTGGCGCTGTAGTGATGAATGCAGGAGCAAGCGGAGAAGAAATAAAAGATGTTCTAGTAAAAGTTTTATACCTAGACTTGAAAACTTTAGAGTTGAAAGTAATCCACAAAGATGAAATTAATTTTCAATATCGAAATAGCATTTTCCAAAAAGAAGGAGGGAAAATTGTCTTGAAAGCATGGTTGAAATTACAACCATCTGATTATGATAGCATTCGAAATAAAATGGATTCTGTAAAAGAGGCTCGTTGGGCAAAACAACCAAAAGAGTTTCCGAATGCGGGTAGCGTATTTAAACGTCCACCCGGTTTTTACGTCGGACCGATGATCGACGAATTGCAACTGAAAGGTTTTAGAATTGGAGGAGCAGAAGTTTCTAAAAAACACGGGGGGTTTATTGTTAATGTTGGAAATGCTACTGGAGCGGATATACTAGGAGTAATAGAACACGTTAAATCAAAGGTTTTGGAGCGATTTGGTGTAGATTTGGAGATTGAACAACGAATTATATAAAAATATGAATATACTATTTTTAATTTCCAATTATGGTGGAAATGGTGTTGGCGGACACTTTCATTCATTAAATCAAATAAGCCAGCAAGTGGCAAATGATAATGAGGTTAAAGTTATATCAATTGGAAGTAAAGCAAGCCCAGTTATTACAAGTAATTCGCATTTTCATAGTCATATACAAACATCAAAAGGATTCAAAGGAATATCAAAAGTTAATAGCGAATTAAAAAAAGTTGCGCTTACATTTAAGCCTGATGTTGTTCACTGTTTCGATACCGAATCATTGAATAAAGTGCTCTTATTACCTGCGTTATTTCATTTACCTATCGTCTTAAATAAATGCGGTGGTAGAAATCCAATTGGTGCTGATTATCAGCATGCCGATGGAATCGTTGTTTTTAGTGTAGAAAATCTAGATTGGTTTGCAAGCAATAGTCGTTACAATCAAAAGAATATTTTTTTAATACCGAACCGTGTTCAAAAACTTACTGTCCTAAAGGAAGATCAGAGACAGGAACAAAAAGTAACTAATTCAATTAATTTTTTAAGGATCTCTAGACTTGGAGGTGCTTACGAAAAAACTCTAGGGGATACCTTTAATTTACTGACGGATTTAAAAAGCTCGTTTAAAGTTAATCTTTTTGTAGTGGGTAAAGTTCAGGATAAAGCGCGTTTTGAAGCCTTAGAAAGAAAAGGTAGTCAAATAGGTGTAGAAATTAGTTATATCACTGATGAACGGGCGTACAAAGCGTCTGATTTCATCTACCTAGCCGATTTCGCTATTGGAACAGGTCGTAGTTTTATGGAGGCTGCGTCTTTAGGAATTCCGACTCTAGCACCTGTTGCAAATGCTAGTGTACCCATTTTAGTCACTAAAAACAACTTTCAGCATTTTCTTAAATTCAATTTTTCCGAGCGTACAATCTTACCTCAAGAATTAGTTTTCGAGAGTGAGACATTTTTGAAAGAAGTTTTAGCTGATAGAACTTTATACATGCAAGTTCAACAACAGACTTTAGAATTATTTCAAAATTACTTTGGGACAGATTTAATAGCTTCCAAATATCAAGAAGTCTATCATCACGTTACTTCCAGTAAAAACACTCGCTGGAGTTTAGTTAAGAAGAATTACAAGTACCTCCTAAAATACTTAATTTTAAAAAGGTCTTGATGAATACAATTGAGAGGCAAAATCGTGGTGTTTTATATTTATTGACTTTTATCAGTCCCTTACTAGGTTTTTATGTAGGCATAAAAAACCTGAACAGAAAAGGGAAACTGGCAATTTTTACTCTTTTCGGCGGTCTCTATGGATTTACGATAAATCTTAAAGAAGGATCGGATGGAGCAACTCATGCTCAAAATTTAAAAGAATTCTACGATATTACTATCTCTGATTTTTTTCAAAAATTAATTTCGATTATCCTATTAAAACCTTTAGATGATAGTGCTACAGACTTCTACATTCTAACAATTTATTCCATCGCGGGAGGATTATTTCAAAGCCCGATAGTGCTTTTTTTAATAGTTGGGCTAGTTTTCGGATATTTTTATGGCAGCGCTGTATTAAAGGTTGTCAATCTTGAAGGAGTGGAGAAAGTGAGCGGAATAATTATCTTGTTAATCATCACATTCGCAATTCACAGAAGTTACGATACGATGCAAAGTATCCGTTCTTGGACTGGAATGTGGGTTTTGTTTAATGGTGTGTTCAGTTTTTACCAAACAAAACAAAAGAAGTTTTTAGCTCTTGCATTATTATCTACATTTTTCCATTTTATGTACTTTATCGTTGTAATTCCTGTAATCTTGGCATTTTTACTAAAATCGGTAAATAAGTACTTTTTCATCCTTATATATTTAGTTTCCTTCGCCACTAATGTCAATACAATCGCAATTTCTGAACAAGCATCGCAGTCTGATTTAACAAGAACAAAACTAAATTCTTACTACAGGGTAAACAAAGGAGTCGCCTTTGATCCGGTACTTGATAGAATACAAAAGTCTGAGTCTGTCTGGTATCTTAAATATGGAAAAACTGAATCGGTGTTTTATGGTACTATTTATTTCATTTTTTTTCTGATAGCTTTTAAAATGCTCGATAAGTCTGTTTTGACAGAAGTCGAATATGGCTTGGCAATAACAGCAATTTTAATAGCTACAACTGCTAACTTTGGTAGCTTTATATACACATTTTACAGTAGGACAATGGCAAATGCAGCAACCTTCATTCTAGCAGTAATCGTCTTGCTTGCTATCAGAGGTCAATTTAGTTTAACTGCTTCCACAGCAAGAAAAAGATTTTTTGTTGGTGTTGGAATATTAATATTCTTTCCTAAGATGGTTTATTTTGTATCTAACTTTTTGATTATGACAAGTTTTTATACAATTGTAGCGCCAGTTACAGTGCTTTTTGCCGATGAAACTTATTCCATCAGAGATGTAATTGATTTAATTTTATAAAAATATGATCAAAAAATTTTCAAAGATAATAGCTAATCTACCAGGTTTTCTCACCACTAAAAAGATTGTAGTTTTAGAATCAGACGACTGGGGAAGCATCAGGATGCCTTCTTCCAAATCTTACGACAACTTAATTGCCGCAGGTTTTGATCTTGGGAGTGGTGCCGGGGGTAGATACAATAAATACGACACTTTAGCTTCTAAACAAGATTTAGAGGCTCTGTTCGAATGCTTATCATCTGTTAAAAATTCACGTGGAGAATCTGCAAAATTAACTGCTGTAAGCCTCGTAGCAAATCCAGATTTTGTTAAGATTAGAGAATCTGGATTCTCTAATTATTATTATGAGCCTTTCACTACCACCTTGAAACGATATGGAAAAGAAGACGCTTTCCCGTTATGGAAACAAGGTTTTGATGCGGGAGTTTTTGTTCCTGAATTCCATGGCCGTGAGCATTTGAATATATCTTCATGGATGAGAGCATTGCAGGATCATGATCATGAAGCACGGACCGCCTTCGATGAAGGTCTGTGGGGTTACAACATTACTTCGAATAAAAGAATTAAAACTTTTCAAGCGGCATTCGATTTAGAATTCAATTCAGACTTAGCTACTCAAATGGAAGTTATCGAAGATGGATTAAAACTATTTGAAGAAATTCATGGTAGAAAAGCTCGATTCTTCGTACCACCTAATGGACCTATTAACGACTCATTGTTAACTGTCGCTGCGAAGTGTGGAATTGAGTATGTATCAACATCGAAGGTGCACGCCGAAGTGTTGGGCGAAGGAAGAATAAAAAAACATTATCGATATATCGGTATGCGTAATAGTAGTAAACAAACGTATCTTACTAGGAATGCATTTTTTGAACCGACAGCGGCTAAAGGCGACGAAATAGGTAAGTGTCTGGACGATATTAATTTGGCATTCACTTGTTTTAAACCCGCAATAATAAGTACGCATCGAGTTAACTTTATCGGCGGTCTTAATGAAGAAAACAGAAACAACTCACTCGACAGCCTGAAACAGCTCTTGAGACGAATAGTCAAAAAATGGCCGGATGTAGAGTTTATGACCTCAACAGAATTAGGGGATTACATACAAAGCAAAAAGTCATGATAAACAAGCTAAAAGACACGACAATTTCTTCAGCAATCAATTTTTTAGGAGAAAAAATACGGGCTAAAGTTATCGTTTTTGAAAGTGATGATTGGGGAAGCACTCGTATGTATTCAAAGGATGCTTACAATAATTTGTTAAAACGCGGTTATAAAGTTGATTTATGTCCCTACAACAGAAATGACCGTATTGAAAATGATTCGGATATTACCGAACTTGCAAATGTGTTGCTTAGCCGAAAAGATAGTCGTGGGAATCATCCGATTTTTACGATGAATCAAATAGTTTGTAATCCAGATTTTAATAAGATAAAACAGTCAGATTATTCAAAGTACTACTACGAGACATTTGATCAAACCTTAGGTCAATATAATGATTCAAAAAATACGCTCATGCTAATGAAGCAAGGTGTTGATGAGAAAATTTTTTGCATGCAGCTTCACGGTCGCGAACACATTAATTTGACTTCTTGGTTTAAGAAGTTGCGAAATCGAGAGCCAGCTGCCATGGCTGCATTCGAAAACAATATGTTCTCGGTTACGAAAACAGGTGTTGTTAGTGGAAAATCCGACAATCTAGACGCTTTCGGGCAGGAGTTATTGATCAGTGATACGCACAACTTTGAGCAAATTATCTCTCAAGCACAACAAATTTTTAAAAATACTTGGGGCTATCATTCGCGATCTTTTATAGCTCCTTGCTACACTTGGCATCCCAATCTTGAGTTGATTTGTAAAACGAATGGAATTGACTTCATTCAAGGCAGCACTGTACAACGAATTCCAATTGAATCGCGAAAAGCTTACAAAAAAAAATATCATTATACTGGACAACAAAACGCATTAAAACAGAGGTATTTAGTGCGAAATGTTTCTTTTGAACCTACTGAAAAGTACTCTGAAAACGTCGTTGAAAATGCGTTAAAACAAATTGAAAGAGCATTTAGATTTAGAACTCCAGCTATAATAAGTTCACATCGTTTAAACTACATTGGTTCTTTACAGCCAAAAAACCGAGAAAAGAACCTTGTCTTACTCAATAATTTACTCGAGAAAATCTTAAAAAAATGGCCAGACGTTGTTTTCTTAAGCACTGTCGAGTTGGGTCAAATGATAAATAAAGAACAACTATGTGCGGAATAACAGGATTTATTGGCAATAACAGACACTTTACAGTAGAAGTTCTAGATCAAATGGTTGGTCAATTGAATCATCGCGGTCCTGATGATAAAGGGGTTGAATTATATAAAATTAAAGATCACTTAGTTATAGGTTTTGCACAAGCACGTCTTTCAATTATTGACTTAACTTCAAACGGACATCAGCCGATGGCATTTGAGCAGCTGAATTGCGTGTTTAATGGTGAGATTTACAATCATGAAGAAATAAAAGCAGAACTTGAAAATCTAGGACATGTCTTTAAAACAAAGAGTGATACAGAAGTAATCTTACACAGTTTTTTGGAGTGGGGCACTAAATGTGTTCACAGATTTATTGGCATGTTTGCGATAGTAATTCACGATTATTCTACAGGGAATGTCTATTTTATGAGAGACAGAGCTGGAGTTAAACCGTTATTTATTTATCAAAAAGATAATGTTTTATTATTTGCCTCAGAGATTAAAGCGTTTCATAAGTTCCCCGATTTTGATAAAACTTTGTCTGAATCAGCCGTTACCGCTTTTTTTGATTTTGGTTACGTCCCTACGCCTTATTGCATTTTTAAATATGTCAGAAAAATTGAAGCCGGCAGTTTAGAGATTTTAAACACGGAAACATTAACGTTCACAGTTGAACAGTACTGGAAAATAAACACATTTTATGACAAACCTAAATTAGATTTAAGTTATCAAGAAGCTAAAAATCATACACATGAATTGCTAGTTTCAGCTTGTAATTACCGCATGGTTGCAGATGTTCCCGTGGGAGTTTTTCTCAGCGGGGGATATGACAGTACCTCTGTAGCAGCGATATTGCAAAGTAACAGAGATCAAAAGCTTAAAACATTTACGATAGGTTTTCAGGAGGGTAATAATGAGGCTCCTTTTGCAAAGGAAATTGCCAAACATATAGGAACCGATCATCATGAACTTTATTGTACGACAAGGGAAGCGCAGGAAATTATACCGGAATTGCCCTTTTTTTACGATGAGCCTTTTGCTGATAGTTCCGCTATACCTACAATGCTAGTGAGTGCTTTCGCTAAAAAACAGGTAACTGTTGCTTTGAGTGCTGACGGAGGTGATGAAATTTTTGCGGGATATACAATATATCGCAAGCACGACAAAACAATGAAAAGTGTGGCCTTAATCCCTAATTTCATCAAACCGTTGTTAAGAACTTCTTTTTCTATGGCTTCTACACTTGTTCCCGCTTCAAAGTCGAAGTTAAAGCATCAGTTGAAAGGGTTCGGATCTGCCGTGCATCAAAACAATCTGCAATTTGCTAATCAATTGTACAAAAATCAGCTATCACTACCTGTACACATCCGGAATAGTTTTTTAAAAAAGCAGGCTAGTTCGCTAAAAACTGCTTTCGATGATCAATTTAATGATGAAATGGCAGTTGCTGAGATGCAAATGATGATCGATTTTAACACTTATCTGCAAAATGATATTTTAGTAAAAGTTGATAGAGCAACCATGTCGGTTTCGTTAGAAGGCCGTGAGCCGTTATTGGATCACAGATTGATAGAGTTTGCCGCTCAGCTTCCACTGCATTATAAATTTGACAACGAACGGTCGAAAAAGATATTGAAAGATATTGCTCATCAATATGTTCCTGAAACGTTAATGGACCGCCCAAAAACAGGTTTCTCGATCCCAATAGCTAGATGGCTGCGAAAAGATCTGACGTTTCTACTTGATGAATTTTTATCAGACAAAGCACTAGCACAATCAGGATTGTTCAACGTCCCATTCGTGTCTGAATGCATAAAAGATTACAGGAAAAATAAATTTCATCACACCACATTTATATGGAAATTACTTATGTTTCAGATGTGGTATGCCAAATGGATGTCGTGATTTAGCTTATGGAGAAAATGACCAAAAAAAAAGTTTGTTTTTTAATTCCTTCAACAAAAGCTGGAGGTATTGAGACGTACTTATTGCGATTTTTAAGTTTTTTAGAGGGCAATTTAGAGGTTACGATTGTTGTTAGAAGCTCTACCCCGGGAGAATTACATAGCGACTATCTGACAACAAGAGCCAAGTTAATCTACAAACCGTTGGGTTATTTTTCTTTCAAAAATATGTATTCATATTTTCAATTCTTTAAGTCAAATAAATTCGATACCATTTGCGATTTTAATGCCAACTTTGCCGGAATACCGATGCTTTTGGCTAAACTAGCACGCACTAAAAATCGAATTGCCTTTTACAGGCAAGGCAGCCATCACTTTGCTCTCTCTTGGTTCCGATTGGCATACACCAACTTTTTGAATTTTTTAGTGCGAAATTTTAGCACAGCTATTTTTGCCAACTCTAAGGCTGCACTAGATTTCTTTTTTTCAAATTATTATGAAACGGATAAACGTTTTAAAGTAATTCGAAACGGAATCAATTTAGATGATTACAGATCGATCTCCCTTGAGGAGAAAAAACTACTAAGAGCTAAATTAGGTTTGCCCACAGACGGCATATTAGTTGGCCATACAGGGCGTGTTGCGCCTGCAAAGAACCATAGTTTTTTACTACAGGTTGCAGCGAAAATTATTGCCGAAAACTCAAACGTGTTTTTTGTTCTGATAGGAAATGAAACCGACAAACTATTACCCGAAATTGCCAATCTTGGTATTGCTAAGAATATAATTTTATTCGGTTATCGTTCAGATGTGCCTGATTTTTTAAAGTCGTTCGATATCTTTTTCTTTCCATCAGTCACCGAGGGCCAACCAAATTCTCTAATAGAAGCAATGGCGGCAGGTTTACCAATTGCAGCATCCAATATTCCTCCTATCAAGGAATGCTTACCAGAAGATACAACAAGTTGTTTGTTCGATCCCTATAATCCTGATGAAGCTGTAAACGTCATTCAAGGAATCTTCGACAAAAAAATTAACAGTAAATTCGCTGCGTTTGCCAAGCAATCTTTTGATGCACAGATTCAATTTAAAGAATTTAAAGAAACATTAGAGATATGAAAAAGGTATTGTTTGTTCACGATGGCCCTTTGTACGTCAATCCTGAGGAAACTCGATTTTATGGCATTCACTACAATAATAAATTAGTTGAGCGATATCTGTACTTCGGGGATTCAGTGACATTTCTGATGCGCAGTGAAACAATTGATGAAACAACAGCTTCTAAATACACCGAAATTACAAGAGAAGATTTTAACTTCACTGCAGTTCCAAATTTTAAGTCGCTTCGCAGTCGACATAACAAAGCTGCCGCAAAAGAAATTGTGAAGAAAGCAGTGGCAGAACACGATGTGATAATAATCCGTTTTCCCAGTGCCATCGGTGTTTTAGCATTTTATGAAGCCCGAAAACTCGGTAAGCCAATTTTGGCTGAAATGGTAGCCTGTGTTTTCGATGCGCTTTGGAATTACGATTGGAGAGGAAAAATTTTAGCCGTTTATAAATACTTACAATATAAAGTACATTTAAAGCGCACTACGCACACAGTTTATGTAACAAAAAAGTTTCTGCAAAATCGATATCCTTCTACTGCTAAATCGATTAACTGTTCTAACGTAGTTATAGAAGAAGTTCTTGAAGAGAATCTTCAAAAGAGGATTTCGAAAATTAAAGAAACAGATCTCAGTAAACTAACAATTGCCACAGTAGGTAGCTTAGATGTTGTTTACAAAGGTCAAGCAGATGTTTTGAAAGCAATAAAAATTCTGAAAGATCAAGGATTTATTTGCTACTATAAAATTGTCGGACAAGGAACAGGCAATAGGCTCGCTGCCCTAATCAATAAATACGGTTTGAACCACCAAGTGCAAATTGTAGGACCACTAAAACACAATGAGGTTTTTGATTTTCTAGACAGTATTGATTTATACGTGCATCCAAGTTATCAGGAGGGATTACCACGCGCAGTTATTGAAGCAATGAGCCGAGCATGCCCAATTCTTGGTTCCACAACAGGCGGAATTCCAGAACTTATTGAACCACAGTACATCTTTTCTACCCGAGATAGTAATCGGATTGCTCAGCTAATTAAGTCAACTACCAAAGAACAACTTGAAAGTCAAGCACGCTATAATTTTGAAGCGTCCAAAGATTACATCAAATCAAATCTGGATCAGCGACGCCAAGAGTTTTATGCCGAGTTCAAAAAAGAAATGAATCTATAAAAGTGAAAAAAGTCCTTTTTACAGCATCAATAGCGAAGCACATTTTGCGTTTTCACCTACCGTATCTCAACATGTTTAAAGATGCTGGCTTTGAAGTTCATGTTGCCTGTAATGATAACGATGAGATACCCGGAATCGACAAAAATTGGCTGGTGCCTTTTGTGCGAAGTCCTTTCTCTAAAGGTCATTATAAAGCTTTTACTGTCCTTAAAGAAATTATCGATAACGAAAACTTTACCATAATTCATTGCCACACTCCAATGGCAAGTTTGTTAACTCGTTTTGCCGCGAAAAATGCTAGAAACAATGGTACTAAAGTGATTTATACCGCGCATGGTTTTCATTTTTTTACTGGAGCTCCAATCATTAATTGGTTGACTTACTATCCTATAGAATTATACGCATCTCGATTTGCAGACGGTATTATTACGATTAATCGCGAAGATTTTGTTAGAATAAAAAAATTCGGTAACCAAAAAACAAAATATTTTGCAACGCCCGGTGTAGGGGTCGATAGCAGCAAATTTTTTCCGGTTTCTGAATCAGAAAAAGCAACTTTAAGAGCAAAATTAGGTTTTGCACCAGATGATTTTCTAATAACTTATGCTGCAGAATTTATTGACCGTAAAAATCACAAATTCTTAGTTAACTTCGTGAAGAAGTATGGCAGTTTGTATCCAAATTTGAAATTTTTATTTTGTGGAAGAGGGGTTTTACTTGATGCCATAAAGGCAGAAGTGGAGCATTTGAACCTTCAGAAGCAAATAGTTTTTCTAGGTTTTAGAAATGATATTGACGCCATTTTCAAAATGTCCGACCTCGGAATTTCAAGTAGTAAACAAGAAGGACTTGGTTTAAACCTTGTTGAAGAACAAATGTGCGGACTTCCAATTCTTGCCACGGTAGATCGCGGACATAAAGAAATAGTTATTCAAGGAGAGAATGGATTTCTCTACAAACAAGGTGATTTAGATGATCTTAACGTACACTTAAACAAATTATACAATGATAAGGCGCTGCGGGAGCGGATGGGCGCACAAGCGATAAAAACTGCTGCCAATTTTGAACTTTCCAACTGTTTAAGGGAAACAAAAATCATTTACAACCAATTTTTAAATAATGTTTTATAAAAACTATATTAAATATCCATTTGAGTTTCTACTGACGGTTTTATTCATTTTGATTTCGTCGCCTATTTTAATTGGTACAGCAGTTTTTCTACTGTTTGCAAATCGCGGAAGTATTTTTTTCTTGCAAGATCGACCAGGTAAAAATGGAAAAATTTTTAAAGTGATTAAGTTTAAAACGATGAACGACAAAAGGGGTAAGGATGGAAAATTACTGCCGGATCACATTCGGCTAACTACTGTAGGGAAAATAGTTCGAGCTACCTCTATAGATGAAATCCCCCAATTGTTTAATGTTTTGAAAGGCGATATGGCCTTGATTGGTCCTCGACCACTACTTGTAAAATATTTACCGCTATACACTCCTGAACAATTTCGCCGACATCAGGTGCGCCCAGGGATTACAGGTTGGGCTCAAGTAAATGGGCGTAATGCGATTTCCTGGTCACAGAAATTCGAATACGACGTATGGTATGTTGATAACCTTAGTTTTTGGCTCGACTTTAAAATTTTCTTTCTGACTCTAAGAAAGGTCTTGGTAAGAGAGGGAATTAATAGTGACGGGCAAGTTACTACTGAGCCTTTCCTAGGTAATGAAAAAAAATAACAGGATAAGTAATTTAGATAATTGCCTTGTACATTTTTTACTACTAAAATCGCTAATTAAGCTATCTTTGTTAAAA
Organism: Flavobacterium aurantiibacter; assembly: GCF_002251775.1. Classification (GTDB taxonomy): domain Bacteria; phylum Bacteroidota; class Bacteroidia; order Flavobacteriales; family Flavobacteriaceae; genus Flavobacterium; species Flavobacterium aurantiibacter. Next base: position 24,617 of record NZ_NOXX01000195.1, on the reverse strand, counting down.
CAACAGTCCGAACTTACTTAATTACAAATCAATTATGGAAGATTTTTTACAACTCATTACCGAAGTCTTGGAAATTGAAGACAGAACGATAACTGCAGAGGATCATTTTAAACAATTCGACGAGTGGGACTCGCTCGCAAGACTGTCGCTTATTGCCTCTATAGATGATCAATACAATGTTATCATCGACGACCAAACTTTTACAAAACTAGAGACTTTACAACAGCTATACGACGAAATTCAAGGTCGTATATAATTCTTTATCATGGCAAAACTATCTTTCACAAATATAGGAGTAACAGGTATTGCAGCTGCGGTTCCCAAAAATAAAATCATTAATCTCGAATACACAGAAAACTTTCCTGCTGAAGAAGTAAAAGATGTTATTGAAAAAGTTGGTATTTATGAAAGACGCTTTGCGCCTGCAGGAATGTGTTCATCTGATTTGTGTTTTGCCGCTGCAAATCAATTAATTTCGGATATGGCGATTGATCGTTCCGAAATCGACTTACTCATTTTTGTTTCTCAAACACCAGACTATAGAATGCCAGCAACTTCGGTCGTGCTGCAACACCGATTAGGCTTAGGAACGCACTGTGCAGCATTTGATATCAATCTAGGTTGTTCGGCATTTGTGTACGGCTTGTCGACCGTTTTTTCATTTATGCAATCTGGCGGATTTCGTAAAGCATTGCTACTCGACGGTGAGACGCGTTCTAGAGTATATTCTCCTAAAGATCGTAAAACAGCTTTTTTGTTTGGTGATGGTGGCGTTGCAGCAGTAGTTGAAAATGATCCAAAGTTTGGAGAAAGCCATTTTTCGTTACACTCAGATGGCTCGCTTTCCGATTTAATAAAAATGGATGCTGGCGGTTATCGAATGCCTAGTTCCCCGGAAACCTTAACTGAAAAGGTTGTCGATGAGCAAGGAAATATTCGAACTGATGAGCACGGCTATATGAACGGTCCAGATGTTTTTAATTTTGTCCTTAAAGAAATACCCTCAGATTTCAAACAGGTACTTGAGAGTTCGGGCAATACCATCGAAACAATCGATTACTTTCTGTTTCACCAAGCAAACGATTACATGAATTCATATCTCGCAAAGAAACTTAAACTAGATTTATCGAAAGTTCCAAGTTCTATTGCGCATTTCGGTAATACCTCTTCGGTTTCTATACCCCTCACATGGGTAAGTCAACTTCATGGAAAATTAGATGGTAAGAAAAAGCTTTTGCTGTGCGGGTTTGGTGTCGGAATGTCGTGGGCAACAGCACAAATAAACATTGATAACTGTTTGGTTTCAGAACTTTTAGAAGTAGAGTAAGATGCATAATCCCTTTTCACTAAAAGATAAAAATCTGATAATAACTGGGGCCTCATCTGGTATCGGTAGGCAAACAGCAATTGCCGCCTCTCAAATGGGCGCTCGAATAATCTTAATCGGAAGGTCTGAAACTGCACTTCAGCAAACCGCAGAACAATGCATTACAGAAACACGAGTTTTAAGTTTAGACATCACTAATTACGAGGAGGTGTCTGTGGCAGTTCCTAGCTGCATAGCCGAATTCGGTAAGATCGACGGTGTAGTCCACGCAGCAGGTATTTCGACCACACTTCCGCTGAAGAATATAACTGCTGAAAAAATGCAACCTTTTTTTGAAACAAATGTTTTTGCTGCAATACATTTAAGTAAAATAGTTTGTAGCGTTGGTAACTATAACAAATCTAGCTCGAGCATTATCTTTATTAGTTCGGTTATGGGCGTGGTAGGCGAGTTGGGAAAAACAATCTACAGCTTGACCAAAGGAGCTGTTATTGCGGGAAGCAAGTCGTTGGCGCTCGAATTAGCGTCTAAAAATGTACGAGTTAATGCAATTTCGCCCGGAGTAGTTGTAACTCCTATGAGCCAAAACGCGGTTTACACTCAGAATCAGGAAGCTTTTGAGAAAACAAAATCCTTGCATCCGCTCGGCTTAGGAGAACCAACCGACATTGCAAATGCATGCGTTTTTCTGCTCTCAGATGCTTCAAAGTGGATTACAGGAATAAATTTAATCGTCGACGGTGGTTACACCGCGAAATAATCATAAAAAATGAAGGTAGTTATTGTTGGTGCTGGCGGTCATGCAGCAGAATTGCAAGATTATATTTTGTATGGTAATCAGTACAATACTGCAAAAGAACCAATCGAAATTGTTGGTTTTATCGATGACAATCCCGACTCATATAACGCATACAGCTTTTCTGCACCATTTTTAGGAGCCATAAAAACCCACAATGTTTTAGATGCTTTCTACGTAATTGGCGTAGCAAACATTGCTTTTCGGCGCACTATTATCAGTAATTTACTTAGTCGTGGCGCTCAATTTATCAGCCTAATTCATCCAACGGCTATAGTTTCTCCTTCTGCAAAAATTGGACTAGGATGTGTAATTTCCCACAACAGTTCTATCGGTCCGAATGCTGTTTTAGGTGACTTTAACTTGATAAATTCGCGTTGTACCATTGGCCACGATACAAACATTGGAAATTATAATTTTTTATCCCCGCAAGTTGTTACAGGAGGTTTTTCCAAAATGGGCGATGAAAATTTTTTAGGAACGAATGCTGCGGTTTTGCCAAGAGTTATTTTAGGCAGTAACAATGTAGTTTCTGCAGGCATGATAGTTGAAAAATCAGTTGAAGACAACCAAACAATTTTTCATCGCTTTAAAGAGCGAATAACTATCGTTAAGACACAAGAGTAGTTGCTTTCGTTTCCAAAAGCTTATGTTTACAAACCGCTACCATATCGAAGTTTTTCTGAATTCACACCGAAAATCTAACTCATATTTGGTTCAATTTTCCGAGGAGCAAGCGGTATTAATTGATTGTGGAAACTTCGATAAAAAACTCCTTGCAGCTGCCTTGCAGTCAAAAAATCTATCTCTTTACGCGGTATTACTCACACACGAACATTCAGACCATGTAGTCGGTCTCGAGGAGGTTTTGGCCATTTACAATCCAAAGGTATATTGTACTCAAATTTGCCGTGAAAATATTGCAAATAGTAAGCTTAATTATTCCTTGTACACCGATTCTATCGAAACTTTCGAAGTTCATCTCAGTAGCCATGAACAGATAAATAACGAAGATATAATTCGTTTTGGGGAATTTGAACTTCAGGCTTTAGCAACCCCAGGCCACAGTCCGGCGAGTACGATTTTTTTTAATGATGAAGTTTGTTTTTCAGGCGATACTCTTCTCAATGAAAGCAAATCACCCTTGCTTTTTCCAAACTCAAACAAATCTGATTACGCAGTATCAGTTAGTCAAATTGAACAAAAGCTCAAAAAGGATTGTCTGATATTTCCCGGTCACGGTGAAAGCTTCACTTTTTCGCAATGGAAGTATAGAAGTACAGCACATGTCTAAACGAATCTTTGATATTTCATTCGCTTTCCTTGCTTTAATTCTATTAATGCCCATTTTGCTTGTCGCTTATTTAATGTGTTGCGCCGATACCCGTGCTAGCGGTTTATTCTTTCAAGAGCGAATAGGTTTACATGGAAAAACATTCCGAATAATCAAGTTTCGTTCAATTAATCCAAGAACGATGAATATTTCAACTTTTGGTAGCTTCATGCGATCCAGTAAAATTGATGAGCTGCCGCAATTTATCAATATTTTGATCGGTGAAATGTCGTTTGTTGGACCTAGACCCGATTTGCCAGGTTATTACGACTTGCTTCGTGGAAACGATCGAGCAGTCTTGCTATTAAAGCCCGGCTTAACCTCGGAAGCATCAATAAAGTATCGCAATGAAAGCGTAATGCTCGCAAAGCAAGCCGATCCGCTGAAATATAATGATGAGGTAATTTTCCCAGATAAGGTTCGAATGAATCTGGAATATTTGAGAACAAGTAATGTTTGTTACGATGTCGTAATAATTATAGCTACTGTTGTTCCCTTTTTTAGAAAATATCTTAAAAATCAGGTGTGAAATGATTAATTCAAGTGAATTACATGTCGTCCGTATACGAATTCTTGCATTTCAAACAATATTATTTGATTAGCATCAATCGTTTGGTTATTTTGCATAAAAATTAAAATCTATGAGTTTACAAAAGATTTGGCTTTCTTCTCCACATATGGGAGGTTCGGAATTATCATACATCCATCAAGCTTTTGATACAAATTGGGTAGCGCCTCTTGGGCCAAACGTCGAAGCATTTGAACAACAACTCGAATCTTTTATAGGTTCTGAGAAGTTTGTGGCAGCTTTGTCTTCAGGCACAGCTGCACTGCATTTAGCACTTGTTTTGTTGGGCGTAACTCACGGTGACGAGGTTTTGTGCCAAAGTCTTACTTTTTCTGCCTCGGCAAACCCAATAATTTACCAAGGTGCTAAGCCTATTTTTATAGACAGTGAGAATGAAACTTGGAATATTTGTCCGATCGCTTTAGAAGAAGCTATTTTGGATCGAATTAAGCTAGGTAAAAAGCCGAAAGCAATTATTGCTGTTCACCTGTATGGTGTTCCTTATCTGGTGGAGCGAGTCGCGGAAATTTCTCGAAAATACCAGATTCCAGTTATTGAAGATAGCGCTGAGGCACTTGGCAGCACCTATAAAGGGCGTCATTGCGGAACTTTCGGCGATTACGGAGCTCTTTCGTTCAACGGCAATAAAATAATTACTACCTCTGGTGGAGGTGCGTTAGTTGCGAATTCCCCTAAAGAAAAGTCGGATATAGTGTTCTATGCTACTCAAAGTAGGGATCAGGCGCCACACTACCAGCATTCTAAAATAGGATTTAATTACCGGATGAGTAATATCTGTGCGGGAATTGGTCGAGGCCAGATGGAAGTATTAGATAGTCATATAGCCAAAAGAAGGGCTATGAACGCATTTTACAAAGATTGTTTTAAAGACATTCCAGGTGTAGAGGTTTTTCAAGCAGACGAAACTGTTTCTGTTCCTAATTATTGGCTGTCGGCTATTCAAATTGATCCAAAACGAACAGATGGAAAAACACGTGAAGATCTCAGGCTGTTTTTCGAAAGTTTGAACATAGAATCGCGACCAATATGGAAACCAATGCATTTACAGCCCTTCTTTGAAAACGATCCGTTTTACGGCGGTACGGTGGCTGCCGATTTATTTGAAAACGGACTCTGCTTACCATCGGGTTCCAATTTACACGACAGTGATCGAGATAGAATTTCAACAGCAATTAGCAGCTTTTTCAATTCTTAATAACCTGAAATAGTATTAAACATGCGATTTTTCGACGATTTCACTATTGGGAAAACACTAAAAGATCTGAGCTATCTACCTAGGTGGATTGTCTTGCTTATAGACATGTTTATTGTTTTCTGTTGTGCATTATTTACTTTTTTGATGCTAACCGAAATGGAACGAAATTACGTTCATGGGAAGTATCTTGAAGTTATTGTGCCCTATTTTCTTCTCGTAAATTTGTTCTTTTTTTATGTCTTAAGAACGTATAGTGGAATTATTCGTCACTCATCTTTTATAGATGCTGTGAAGTTATTCTTGTCTCTATTTCTAACGCTCGTTGTTTTAGTAATTACCAACGGACTCTGTGATTTGATAATCGGGCAGAAGATTTTTATGAATGCAGGACTATTCATAAACTTTATTTTCACTTTTTGTGGCTTATTGTTATATCGAATCATTGTCCGTCAGACCTTCGAAGTATATCTGTCCGAAATTAAAGAGGAGGAGCTAATTCGAGTTTTAATTTTTGGCGCTGACGCCAATGCCATAAGCGTTGCAAATGCACTTAAATTAGAAAAGCCTGTTCGCTTCAAAGTCATTGGTTTTGTTGACAAAGATTATCAGTCCGGCACAAAACGAATTCTCAATCTGCCTATTTTGAGCTATTCCAAAAAGATATCAGCGCTAATGCGTAATCTAGATGCTGAAGGTTTAATTATTGCCGATAAGAGTCTTACTAAAGAGGAAAGTTTGTCTATAGTAGAAGATTGCTTAGAATATAATTTGAAAGTTTATTCTGTTCCCATAATTACCGATTGGGAAAATAAGAAGGAAATTTCGAAGAAAATCCAAAATTACAGTATTCAAGATTTGTTGGAGCGCAAGCCGATTGTTCTGGACATGCAGTCGATCTCTCAGCAATTAGATGGAAAAATTGTACTTATAACCGGAGCTGCAGGCTCTATCGGTAGTGAAATTGCTCGCCAGATCTCTAAGTTTAATCCAAAAAAACTAGTTTTATTGGATCAAGCTGAAAGTCCTTTACATAACTTAACTTTGGAGCTGCCGGCACTAAATACCGATATCGATTACATTCCAATTCTTGCAGATGTTCGAGATCGAGAATCACTTCGTTTAGTATTTGAACAGCATCAACCACAGGTCGTTTACCATGCAGCTGCATATAAACATGTTCCTTTAATGGAAGCAAATCCAGTTCAAGCAGTTAAGGTTAATGTTTTGGGTACAAAAAACATTGCAGACTTAGCGGTCGATTTTAAAGTTGAACGTGTGGTGATGGTTTCAACTGATAAAGCAGTGAATCCAAGCAACGTAATGGGAGCCAGTAAGCGTATTGCTGAAATTTATGTCCAGTCGTTTTTTAAGAGTTTTAATTTTAATAAAAACGTTTTCGCAACCAAATTTATTACCACTCGATTTGGTAATGTGTTAGGTTCTAATGGTTCAGTGGTGCCGTTATTTACTAATCAAATTAAAAGTGGCGGCCCAGTAACTATAACGCATCCCGATATCATTCGTTATTTTATGACCATTCCCGAAGCCTGTCAGCTTGTTTTGGAAGCGGGTTCGATGGGAAAAGGAGGAGAGATTTTTATTTTTGACATGGGTAAGCCCGTTAAGATTATTGATCTGGCTCGAAAAATGATTCGTCTGGCAGGGCTAAAACCCGACGAAGATATCGAAATCAAGATAATCGGACTTAGACCTGGAGAAAAGCTCTATGAAGAGCTATTAAATGATCAAGCCAAAACCTTGCCAACACACCATTCAAAAATTATGATTGCTACTGAAGAGTCTGAAAATTTTTATCTCGTTGAAAATCAAATTAACGACTTAGTCTGGGCAATCGAAACGGGTTCAAACAACTCAATAGTAAGTAAAATGAAAGAAATTGTTCCGGAGTTTAAAAGTTTGAATTCTCATTTTTCTAGATTAGACTAAAATGCTGCGGGTTTAAAGCTATATTTGCACAGTGAAAATTAATGCCTATGAAATTGTTGGTAAAGGTTACAGGTTTTTTGATGCTGATCTTATTATTAGGCAGCTGCGCCTCCAAAGAGCGGATTATCTACTTCAATAAAAATGTGAAGTATAATACAGTTGTAGATGAGAAGAACTATCTGCCTAGATTGAAAACTGATGACCTTTTGATGATTTTTGTCAATTCAAAAGAAACCGAAGCTGCTCTTCCATACAATTTACCTATCGCTAGTGTGAATATTAACGGCAATCAGCTCGCACAACAACAATTTCAATTATATCTTGTTGATTCTAAGGGGAATATTAATTTTCCGGGATTAGGGGAAGTTCAAGTCAGTGGAAAATCAAAACTCGAAATAGTTGATTCTTTAACAAAAGGCTTGCGGAAATTTATTAAAGATCCAATCGTTACCATTCGTATCATGAATTTTAAAGTGAGTGTCGAAGGTGAGGTTCAAAAACCGGGAACGATAAACTCTGTGGGTGAACGAATAACTATTTTAGACGCAATTTCTCAGGCTGGCGGAATGACAATCTACGGAAATCGATCAGAAGTTCTGCTGATTAAAGACATAGATGGAGTTAAGGAAATTAGAAAGGTTGATTTAACAGATGCAAATCTACTTACTTCTGATAATTACTATCTGTCGCAAAATGATGTTGTTTATGTGCAGCCAAACAGAACAAAAATAAATGCATCAGCTGTCGGGCCTAATACAACCGTGATTATTTCCGCTATTTCATTGCTACTAACATCCCTAGCATTATTGATACGTTAATGAAGACTAATTTTAATACGGAGAACCAAGAAAATAACCTACTTCAGCAGGCGTTTAGATATTTATTTTATTGGAAATGGTTCGCGCTTTTCGGGATCTTAGGAATTTTAGTTGCAACAATTTACCTCCGATATGCTGTTCCCGTCTATAAGGTTACCTCAAGTATCTTAATTAAAGATGATAAAAAGGGAGGAATTGCAACAGAATTGACCTCATTTGCCGACCTTGGTTCTTTCGGGGTAAAAAGTAACGTTGAAAATGAGATTGAAGTTATAAAATCGCGTAATATTATCGCGCGAACAATCAAAGAATTGCAACTTTGTATTAGGTACGAAAGCGAAGGTAGAGTAAAAAAAACGCAGATTTATGAAAATAATCCTGTAAAAATTGACTTTGTAGAAAAATCAGCAGACTTTGATGCTTTAGATACTGTATTCAGAATTAAACATTTAAACCCAACTTCATTCAAGTTAATTAGTGCAGTCGGTGAAAGTTCTCAAGTTTATCGTTACGGGCAAATCATCAAATCTAGATTAGGGACTCTAGTAGTTACTAATAATGAAGAAGTTCGTATTAAGTTTAAAACAGAGCCAATTCTTGTCGTGCATGTTATGCCATTAGAAAGAATGATTAACTTTTTTCAGGGAGGTCTGTCAGTTTCTCTGAACAAAGATGCAGCGAGTAGTGTTGTTAATATATCTCTTAATCATTCGATAAAACAACTGGCAATTGACTTCATCAACACGTTGATGCGTCAATACAATGATGATGCAGTTTCTGATCGAAATGAAGTTGCACGTAAAACAAGAGAATTCATCAACGATCGCTTAGCAACTATAACGAAAGAATTGGATAGTGTTGAATATAACTTAGAGAATTTTAAGTCATCTAATAAGCTAACAGATATTACTAGTGAAGCAGGTATTTTCTTAAGTAATGCCAGCGATTCCAGAAAAGAAAATATTACTTTAGAAACGGAGCTTATCGTATTGAAGTATGTTAAAGATTATTTAGCTAAGGCTGGAAAGTATGAGGTTATACCAGCAAACCTAATTCCAGAAGAAGGTGGAGGTGAGATCGCAACGCTAACAACCACATACAATACTTTGGTTAATAAAAGAAATAGAATTGCAGCTGCAGGGACCGACGAAAACCTGTTTCAAATAAATTTAGAGCAGCAAATCGCGGATTTACGTCAATCCTTAGAGAAAAGCATCGATACCTATAATACAGCTTTAAAAGTAAAATTAGAACAAGTTCGAGGTCAAGAAAATTTGGTGGATTCGAGAATCAAAAAAATACCCGGTCAGGAAAGGAAGTCTAGAAGTATTTCTCGAAACCAACAAATCAAGGAGACACTATACCTTTATCTTTTGCAAAAACGCGAAGAAAACGCAATTTCTCTAGCCGTTACTTCGCCAAATTCAAAAATAATAGATAAGGCCTACGTTCTTCCAAGTGCTGTTTCTCCTAAAAAAGAACTTATTCTAAGCGTGGGTTTAGTGGTTAGTCTACTTATTCCTTTTAGCTTTTTATACATCATGTTCATTTTAGATAACAAAGTTAAACACAGAGGTGATATTGAAAGCACAATTTCAATTCCTATAGTTGGTGACGTGCCAAACTCCGCAAATGAAAGTGAATTGGTTCAAATTAATAGCCGATCAAGTACGGCTGAAGCAGTAAGAATTGTTCGCACTAACCTTGACTTTCTTCTTGCTAATACAAAAGAAGGGGTTGCGAAGTGTATATTTATGACATCCACCTTGCCAAAAGAAGGGAAAACATTTATATCTGTGAACTTGGCCTCTACTTTTGCGATTTCTGGCAAGAAAACATTGTTAATGGGTATGGATATCCGCAACCCTAAATTAGATGATTTTCTACCTCAGATTAGCGGTGAACGCGGAATTACAAGTTATCTTTCTAACAAGGTAGCAAATATCGACGATTTAATAATAAAGATAGACGGGTACGAAAGTTTATATGTATTGCCAGCTGGTGTGATACCCCCAAATCCAGCAGAGCTTTTAATGGGTGGAAAAGTTGATGAAATGTTTGCATATCTAAAAGCAAACTATGATTACATACTTGTCGATACAGCTCCAGTTAGTTTAGTCACCGATACACTATTGATTGCCAAGCATGCTGATACGTTCATTTACGTTGTTCGTGCTAATTATCTCGATAAGCGTATGCTACGTGTTGCTCAGCTCATGTATGAAGGGCAGAAATTGCCTAATATGTCTATCTTATTAAATGATACCTCTTCGGCTAAGGGCTATGGTTACGGTTATGGGTATGGCTATGGTTACGGTTATGGGTATGGCTACGGCTACGGCTATGGCTACGGCTATGGGGTTGAGGAAGTGAAATTAACTTTTTGGCAGCGCTTACTGGCTATTTTTAAAAAGTAGATCAAATTTACTTATAAACTTGTATTGACATCTTAGGTGTTTTACGAATATTGTTTTGAGTAGCTGTGTTTTTTGGTCTTAAGCTCAATCTTTATTTCCCTCTTCGTAGGCAGTTGGTAATGTTAAAATAGTAAATTTAGGAATCTGTTTTTTTAAAAATCAGTCTCGAATTTACTCATTTTGATCTATGTGTTTTTCTAAAGATGCGCACTTTTTCTGCGCGAACGGGTGAAGCGGTATCCTTTTAAATTTTTCTCAAAAAATTTAAAAGATTTAGCGAAACACGTGACGGCGTTATGGTTTTTCTTTATGTATGTTTTTGGTGCCGGCGCGCCCAAATAAAAAATCCCTTCTTTCTAGATTTGAAAAAAGAGATTAGCGTTAATTATCTGCTGAAGTTCATCGGTTTTCTTTAAAAGAATATTTGATTTAAGTGCTTTGATGTGTCGTGAATGATGTACATCTGTGCCTACAAAATCATATAATTTGGCTTGAAGAAGTTCGTCAGCAGCGCGGTTTGGTCCTTGGCCATAGTATCCAGTAATAGACGCTAAATTAAGTTGAAATTTACAACCAACTTGTTTTAGTCTTTTGTACTCTGCCATATTTCCATGAAGAAAGCTATAGCGTTCAGGATGTGCCAGGATAGGTTTATATCCTTGATCCTGGAGCTCAAAAAGTAGTTCGTATAAATTTATAGGAGCAGCGATATACGACATTTCTACGAGTAGGTAACGGTCCTTGAGTGCTACAACTTTGTTTGTTTTAAGAAGCTCTCTAAATCTGTTATCGAGCATGTATTCAGATGATGCTCTAATCTTTGTTGCATCGATAGGTAAATTATCCTGCTTCTGCAGTGCTTGAAGACTTTGATTAACTTTTTCTGGGCTATTTTCCCAAACTCCTTGAATATTGTGAGGAGTTGCAATAAATGCGGAAATATTTAGTTCACTTAGTTCACAGAGAAGTTGCACAGATTGTTCTACAGTTGTAGCTCCGTCGTCGATACCTGGTAGAATATGGCTATGAATGTCAATAAATCCATCAGGTATGATATCTGCTAAAAAGAGTTTTTTACTTTTATTGAATATCCACATGGTATAAAAAAAAACACCAACATGTAATGTTGGTGTTGTAAGATATACAACTTAAATTAAGCCTTTACCGCTTTATTTTTCCTTAAATAATAGAAGGCAAATGCAAGCGCTGCAATTGAAAGGTAAATGATTTTCGAATTGATTGGTGCTGGCAGATCATCTTCCCCCCCTGTACTCGGGCCATCTGGGTTTGGTAACTGAGCAAATGAAGCAAAACTTACCGCAAACAGCATCAGAGTAAGTATAAATTTATTGTAGTTAATTCTCATAACACGCTACTTTTAGATTTTAAATTTTTTGTAAATGTATAACTATTTTTTAAATATCAAACAGCAGCTAAAATATTTTTTTAACTTATTTTAAGTAAATTAAACTACTAAGATTGCAAACTGCTAAAGATTATTTATTGAATTAGGTCTAAATTGAGTAATTTACTGATGTTCGTTTAATTTTTTAACATATTTATTTGTGCTATCAAAATTCAGATGTGAAATGTAGCTTGACATTCGGATACTTTTGAGCTGCCATTTGTATACTAAATTCAGAGTCAGCGAGAAAGACTTCTTTGCAGCTTTTATCTTTAGCCAAAAATTTCTGTTTAACTCGTTTAAAATCTAAGTATTGTTCCTCGCGAGGATCACTAGTTTCAATCCAACAAGCTTTGTAGGCAGGGAAGTTTTCATAGCTGCATTTTGCGCCGTATTCATGTTCCAGGCGGTATTGTATAACTTCGTATTGCAAAGCACCTACTGTTCCAATTACTTTTCTTCCGTTTAAATCTAAAGTAAAAAGTTGCGCTACTCCTTCATCCATAAGTTGGTCAATTCCTTTCTCCAACTGTTTGCTTTTTAATGGATCTGCGTTATTGACGTATCTGAAATGTTCTGGCGAAAAGCTCGGAATTCCTTTAAATTTCAAATTTTCGCCTTCGGTTAGGGTGTCGCCAATTTTAAAATTTCCGGTGTCGTGAAGGCCAACGATGTCTCCTGCAAAAGAAACGTCCACAATTTCCTTCTTTTCAGCAAAGAAAGCATTCGGACTAGAAAACTTAAAGCTCTTTTGAAGTCGCGTATGTAAGTATGATTTGTTGCGTTCGAAAGTCCCGGAAACTATCTTTATGAAAGCTAATCTGTCTCGATGTTTGGGATCCATATTGGCATGGATTTTAAAAACGAAGCCGGTCATTTTTGGTTCCTCAGGTAGGATAATGCGTTGTTCTGTTTCTTTTGGAGTAGGTGGTGGCGCAATGTCCAAAAAGCAATCTAGCAGTTCGCGAACGCCAAAATTGTTGAGGGCTGATCCAAATAAGACAGGTTGTTGCTCACCCAATAAATAGGATTCACGATCAAAAGCTGGGTAAACCTCTTGAATTAATTCGAGCTCTTCCCGTAATTTGTCCGACGCGCTTTTTCCGACCAACTGATCCAATTCAGTGCTATTCAAATCATCGATAGCAATAGTATCTTCGATATTTTTCTTACTGTCCGAAGTGAATAAATTAACATTTTTCTCCCAGATATTGTAAATTCCTTTAAAGTCGTATCCCATTCCAATAGGAAAGCTTAAAGGAGTTACTTTAAGACCCAGTTTTTGCTCAACTTCGTCCATCAAGTCAAAGGCGTCTTTTCCTTCGCGATCGAGCTTATTGATGAAAACAATCATTGGGATTTTGCGCAATCGACAAACAGCAACTAATTTCTCTGTTTGTTCTTCAACTCCTTTCGCAACGTCGATGACCACTATAACACTATCCACTGCAGTTAACGTTCGAAATGTATCTTCGGCAAAATCCTTGTGACCTGGTGTGTCTAGAATATTTATTTTTTTTGATTTGTAATTGAACGCTAATACCGATGTTGAAACCGAGATTCCGCGCTGCCGTTCAATTTCCATGAAATCGGATGTGGCACCTTTCTTAATTTTATTGCTTTTTACGGCGCCGGCCTCTTGAATGGCGCCTCCGAAAAGAAGAAGCTTTTCAGTTAAGGTTGTTTTTCCAGCATCGGGGTGGCTGATAATTCCAAATGTGCGTCGTCTGGCTATTTCTAATTGCGTATCCATATCGTATTTAATGGCTGCAAAAATAACCAAAGAAAGGGGATACTTACTATGCGATTTTTCTGATTAAATTCATTTGTTGGGCAATTATCATTTTTTCTATCTTTACAAGGCTACTTACTCGAATATTTATGACTAATGATTATTAAATATTAATTGCAGACGACCACAGTGTTATAAGGCAAGGAATATCATTAATCCTCAAACAAATTGGTTTCGATTCTCAGGTTGATCACGTTAATTCTTTTCCTTCGATGATTAACCAAATTAAATCAAATTCTTATGAACTTATCGTTTTAGATATTTCTATACCCGAGGGTAGGGGAGTTCAGATGATTGAATTGATAAGGCAATATATCCCAGAGGTTAAGATTTTGATATTTTCGGCGCATCCGGAAGAACTCTATGCAGTTAAGTATTTGCGCGCTGGTGCCGATGGTTATCTCAACAAAATGACTTCCGAAGAAGAATTGCAATTTGCCTTTCGCGAAATGATTCAATCTGGGCGATTCATTTCTCAAACTACACAATTTCTATTAGACAAAGCTGATTTAAATCCGACTTCCACTAATCCGTTCTTTTCGCTTTCAGCGCGCGAACTCGAAATCGCGAAACTATTGGTCAAAGGTGAAGGGAACCTTGAAATTGCAAATAAATTAGATTTGCAAAACAGTACAGTGAGCACCTATAAAAACAGAATCTTTGAAAAGCTATCTATAAAGAGTACGGTAGCATTAGCTAATATGTTCGAAACTTACGGCGCTATTTAAAGTTTTGCAACTTATTTGTCGAATACAATCGAAACGACCGTTCCGTTGGATGAACTGTTGAATTCAATTCTTGCTCCGAGTACCACCATCAGTTCAATTACAATCTTCAGTCCGAGTCCCGTTCCTACCGTATCGGTTCGGTTATTAAAATCCCTGCTAAGCGACTTATAATATTCCAACGTTTCGGTGTTCATTCCCACTCCAGTGTCAATAACGGCAATTACCTTATGTGTTTCATGTTCGCTAGCAGAAAAAATGATTGTTTTTCCTGCCGAATATTTCAATGCATTATCTAGCAAATTGTGAACTATAATTCGCAATAGTACTGGATTACCATTTATGGTAAAGTCGCTCGGAATCTGATTGAAGATTTTTGTTTTCTGATTCATCGCAATAGGTCTAAACAGATTTATCTTGGATATAACAATGTCGTACACCCACGTTCGTTCTCTTTTTTCTAACTGCGATAAGTTTAGTTTACTATAGTCAAGTAAATTTTCGACAAAACCATACATCTGATTCGAAGATTGATAAATCGCCAGAAAACTTTCGCTCAGTTGTTCCTGGTTTTTGTTCGGGTCCTCAATTAAGTCGCGCGAGAGCATCGCCATAAATCGTAAAGGAGATTTTAAATCGTGCGTGATGTACTGAATAATTTTTCGGTTTCCAGTAGTTTGTGCGTTCAGCCTGTTCGTGGTTTCGCGCAATGTGGTAATGATGTCTTGAAGTTTAGAAGTTTTTTCGGCAATCTTAAGCTCTAAAAGTTCATTCCTTTTATTTACATAGAAAATCCGAACAACATAGATTCCAAAAAGTAAGCTTAGTACTACTAAAACCATCAAAACCTTGAATAGAGCGGTGTCGTAATAGGCTTGCTTTACGCAGAAATCGAGGGTTAGATATTTGTAGTCGTTTTCAGAAGCAATACGCTTTCTAACTACTAATTTGTGCTTGCCGGGCGCTAATTTCGTGTAGGCAATTTTGCCTGATTCGTCAATGCGTGTCCAATTGCTGTTTTCACCATCAAACAATTTTGCTTCCAAAACTAGATTCTCCCGAATGCCGTAATAGGGGGCAACGATTTTTATTACAACCCGCTCGAAATTTCTCGGCAGCATCGGATTATTTCGGATGTCTATTGTTTGATCGTCAACTATTGCTTCTTCGACATAAATGTTCTCAGCATATGATTTTGGTTGTAGCTGTTCGGGGTTGAAGCAAACAATTCCATTAAGAGATGGTAACCAGATATTTCCGTCCTGTGTGATTAAGCTATTGGGAAATCCGCCGCCGTTAAATTCATTACTGTAAAATCCAGAGTCTTTTTTGAAAAGGAAGTAGTTTACTTTTTTGGTATGTCCGTTGGCGTAATTAAGAAGGTCAATTCGTTTAACGCGAAAAAGCCCTTTGTTGGTAGGAATCCAAAAGTTGCCGAGCTTGTCGGGTACTACTGTATGAGCCGTTAGTAAACTTTGATTGTCGTCTAGCGGAAATTTAAAAATCTTATTATCTTTTAACAATCGAAAACCTTTACCGTAACTAAAAAACCAAATTTCGTTTTCATTGATTATTACAGCATTTCTTACAGCCAAATTTTTAGTGGACTCAAATTTTACAATTTTCTTTGTCGCCTTAAAATACTTGAATAGACCAGAAGCTGTACAAAGTAAAAGTGACTCGGAATTCAGACTACGTATTTGATTAACTTTTGCTGGAATCTTCGCAATTTCTTCGAATTTAAATCCATATTCTTTAGTCTTTATAAATAATGAGGACGTACTGTTATATCTGTCGTCTACAGCAGCAAAAAACGCATCGTTGTTGCTGTCGTAAAACAGAGCAGAGCAATCATCGTCAGTGTGAAGCACCTTGATTTTTTCACTGTAATTACTTTTAGAAGTAAAACAAAAAATGGAGGTATAGCCGGTGACCCACACGTTTTTTTCTTTGTCTATAATCAGCTTGGAACGGTCCCGTGTAAAATTGTACTTCTTTTCCATCTTGCCGTTCTTTATTAAATAACCAGCTGCAGTTAAAACCGTGTTAGGCTCGAGCTCATTGACTGAGTAAAAAACTTGACTGCGGGTTGATAGTAGTACATCGGGTTTGTAAGTCTTAAATCGTTTTACTTCAAATTTTCCTAATCCGTCTGTAGCACTCCCAGCAAATAAGATGGAGTTCGCTTCATCGTAGTAAAAAGAAGACAAATTTGAAGGATCTAGTTTACTTCCGTGGTAGAGTTTTTGAATTTTTAAGGATCCAGATCTACTTTTTTCCAATTGGTAAATTTCGACAGTGCTGATAATAAAAACTTGGTCGTTTGAAGCGTTCCAGAAGTAACTACGCTCTTTTGGTAATTTTCCAAGAAGTTCATTTGATTGTGTAATTCCTCTTTCGGTACATTCCCAGTAAACACCCTTTGGATCAATGTAGCCTAAAGTGTTTCCTAGCATAAATACGCTATTGGTATCAGTATATTCAAAAGGCTTTTCCCAGAGTTTTTTTCCGTATTTAGTATGAAATGAAATCCGTTTGTTAAACAGCAGAAAGTATTTTCCATCACTCCTAAAATAGCGGACCGGACGTGCGCCGTAGTCGAGATAAACATTGGGTATACATTGTGCATAAAACTCGCCAAACAATCCGTCGACATAAATCGGAGTTTTATAGGCATGTTTTTTATTAAATCGTTTCGGTTTTCCTTTATGAATCAGGATAATGTCGCTTTGTCCGTCTGTATTAGTGAAAAGTGAGTCGATCTCTTTTTTTTCCAGCGATATACAAAAACCGATTGTTTAAGAAATTTTGATTTTCAGAGTTGAAAGTCTTAAACTCTTGCCCGTCGTAACGAACGAGTCCATTTTCTGTCGTTAACCATAAAAATCCGTATTTATCCGGGACAATACTCTTAATACTGTTTTGAGGAAGTCCAGCTTCATCATCAAGCCAAGTAAACGAATCGAGTTGCGCAGATACATTTGCCGACAAAAGCAAGATAGCGAGTTGTATTATCCTAATGTTATGTTTCACATTCAAATGTACTGTGTAGATAAAATACTACAAATTCAAAATTGTTAAAAAAATTAAGAAAAGTAATTTTGTTAATTGAAACTAAGGTAATCAACTTTTTTGTAAAACACTAGCTTGTCGCGTTTAATTTATGTTGAATTGACGCGGTTTTCCGAGAGGTTGTCGTAAGGTCTTCGGAAGCTAATTCTGAGCTAGGGTTTGAGAAGTGTTAAAATTGTTAAGAACCGTTTGATGTGAGTTTTGAATGGTCTTGAAAAAAGATTTGGAACTTAGTTATTTTGTGATAAATGACCTATTCTAACGAGAAGGGTTATTTAATTTTAATAATTGGATATCAGGTTTTTAAGACTTGATGTCTCCACTTTTTGTCTTTATGACAGAAAGTTTTTTAGGAACTGAAGGACAATATTATTTGATACATATGTACAAATTTTTACAATCTACAAAGGCGTTGATTTTTATTTCGGTGATTGCATTTGGCTTGCAAGCTGAAAAATCCTATTCACAAGTTGTTGCTAACGATGATAGTGGAATAACACCGCAAGGGAAACCTTTAGCGATAAACGTGCTAGCAAATGATACTGGAAATATTAATCCGGCATCGATTGTTGTTACGTCGTTTCCTGTGGGCGGTATCTTGCAAATATCTCCTTCTGGAATAATTACCTACTTGCCAAACGGTAACTACACGGGTAACGACTCCTTCAGTTACCAAGTGTGCGATTTTACAACGCCTGTGCCAATTTGTGACGAAGCTGATGTTTCTGTAGTTGTAAACGAATCCTTCATCGATCCTTGTTTTGAGGCTAATAGAGCAAAAACTTTTTACATGCCTTTTCCAGAACGCGATTTGTGGGATGCGTTTAGAAGAGCTTCGAATGTTATAGGTAATAATGCTTTAACAAATACCGTAAGGAATGTAACAAGTATCAAAAGCCCGTATCCTAATGTTATTATTACTTATGATCACTGGGAAGACGGTTACGAATCAAATATATCGTTACCCACGCAAGCTTCGACCCTCGTTTGGGGAGATGGAAACCTGAATAACGGGGTTGCTCCCGGGTATCCTACCGATATACTTCCTGCTGGTGCTAGCATCGTACTTGATAATGCTTTCGCTTATGACGCTTCGAGAGGAACCGCAGCTCCTTTAGCAGATATTCATTTTGATGGTCGAGACAAATTATATTCTTCAAACGATATTGCTGTTTCAAAGGTAACGGGTGATAATACTAATTTTGGATTTCAATCAGCTAAGACTGATGTTTACGATACAACGCGATTTGGAAATTTATTCGTGATTGGCTTCGGTGAGGATCTCGCTGTTCCATTGACCAATCCTACAAGTTATGCTTTTAGATACACGGCTGCATTTATTCGTGCGCAATTTAACAATACAACGGTCTCGCTTGATTATGATGGAGATGGTACAGTTGATGTTACCCGGGTGCTTAATGAAGGAGAAGTATGGTTTTACGATGGTTCTGGTGGAAATTCAGTTGGAGATACTAATCTTGCTAAAGAGGGTAATGTCAATCTTGCAAACGATTTGAAGACTGGAGCTGTAATTACAGCAACACAACCTGTAGGTGTCGACGTACTGTTTGGAGGGTTGGATAACTTTGGAACTAGAAACATTAACATTTTCCAATCATTATTTTTTGGCGATACATACTATACTCCTGTTTCGGATCAGAATTTTGCTACTGCGCCAACAAGAGTTTACTTCTATAACCCTCTTGCAGCACCAATTACTGTCAATTGGACTAATAGTACAACTAGTGGCAATGTAGTAGTTCCCGCGAGTTCATCTTCTTTCCTTGCATTGACAGGAACAAGTGGTTATAGATTCCAAAGTGCAGGCGGCGAATCTTATACTGCCATTCAGGTAATAGATGATGATTCGGCGGGATCTGGTTTCGACTGGGCATTTACATTAATTGCGGCAGAGCGTCTAACCAATTTCTCGAGTATCGCATGGGCGCCTGGCTCTACTACGAATGCACCAGCCAATAACGGAAACCCAATATGGGTTACTAATGCCGGTAATGTCGCTACAGACGTTTTCGTTAAGTTCGACGGTAATTTAAGTGTGCCAGGGACTCTTGGAATCAACTCGTGCGGACTTCCGTTTGACTTTGTTGTAAATCTTGACCCACTTGAGCAGGTTAAAATTTTTGATACTGCCGATGGTAATCAAGGGGGGATCGCTGTTTTCTCATGTGGCCAACCTTTAGCAACTGTTTATGGACAAGATGCTTCCACAGCTTTTGCGGTAAATAGTAATTCTGCTGCTCTACTAGGACTAGATGTTGGTACAGTTATGCAGCCGAAATGTTTGAATTTTCTAGTTATAGCTAACGACGATGTTGAAGTAACGGAACCCAACACGCCTATCATTGTTGATATATTAATGAACGATGCCGGCTTCTTGTGTACATTAAATAGGTCCAGTGTTCAAATATTAACCCAACCAACAAACGGTACGGTTCAGATAAACTCTGATGGTACAGTTACTTATACGCCTAATCCAGGTTTTAACGGTTTAGAAACATTCACATACTTAGTTTGTTCTAATGAATTTGCTACAGGTTGCGACGAAGCGCGAGTTAACATACGAGTCACCAGCTGTCCGGCAACAGCTAGTGAAGCAGTAGTAAGTGGGCGCGTTTTTGTTGAGCAATTACCAGATGATGGTACTTATAATGTAGGAGAAAAATTGCAAGGCGGAGTTCCAGTTCTACTTTTCACCGACTTAAACTGTAACAATACTGTAGATGGAGCAGATTCTGCAATACAGTCAACGACGAGCGATATATCCGGAAATTACAGCTTCTCTGTAGTTCCCGGTTTCTTTTTTGCAGATGATTTCGAGCCGTCGGGCATTGCTGGTAACGATGGCTCGCTAAATTTCAGTTCGTCTTGGATTGAATCAGGCGGTACAAATGATTTTGCTGCAGCACCAACAACCATCGGAATTGAATCAGGAGCAAATAATAGTTTGATTTTAAACGGTCCAAACCGCACAGCGGCTAGATCATTTAATGTGGTAAATGCCGTTTCAGCGTCTTTAAGCTTCAGATATAGAAGAGCAGCTTGGGATAATGCAGCCGATTTTGTTACCGTAACGATTACAAATGGCGCTACAAGTACGGTTACTACATTGCAAGTGATAAATTTTAGCCAAACAGCGGCCGATGCTGGTTTTGCCACTGTTACTTTAAACGTTCCAACAGGTGCATTAAACAACAACGGTTCCAATACTATTTCATTTACAACGAGTGGAGGAATTAGCAATACGAATAGCTTATTTATCGATAATGTTCGTTTTACATATGGTGTTAATAATGCTTGTTACATTGCACGACCAGACGTCTCAGGATTATCAGGTCGATTTACAGTTTCGACGCTCAATCAAGCAAATGTTGGCCAATCGCCGCCATTGGTTGCTCTAGGAAATTGCGTTTCGGGACGATTTTTAGGAGTACTTGCTAATTATACAGCAGTTGCTGATAACTTTAATATTGTAACCGATGTTCCTCGAGTATTGAACATTCTTGCTAATGATACTCCTGGGGTTCCAGATCCTGCATCGGTGACGATTATTTCAGGTCCAACTAACGGCCAAATTGTCGTTAATTCAGATGGAACAGTAACTTACACGCCTAATTTAGGTTATAACGGACCAGATTCTTTCCAATACAGAGCTTGTAGCATCGACGATCCGACGGTATGTTCAGTTGCTACTGTCACATTAAATGTTGCGTGTACGAGCGTAGCAAACAGAAATACGATTACGGGTACAGTTTTCAATGACGCGAATAACAATGCAACTCAGAACTTAGGAGAATTAGGTATTGCAAATGCTTCTATTCAACTTTATCGAGATGTTAATACAAACGGTCTTTTTGATTCAGGAACCGATACATTAGAAACGACAGTTCAAAGTAGTGCAACCGACTACCAAATCCAAGTAGTTCCTCCGACTGTCTCTAATACCTTACTTGACCAATTTAACACAGCAGGTAGTGGTGCTGGAACGAACGGAACCGTTAACTGGACTAATCCATGGGTACAGGTAGTCGAAGTAGATGGTTTTGGAGCTGGAAGTGTTCAAGTTGTTGGTGGAGTTTTACAACTTCAAAACAACAATTCACGAGGCGCAAGAAGGTCTTTTAACTTAGCAGGGGCAGGAGCTGTAACAGCATCTCTATCTTACACTTTTACAAAAACAGCATTAGATGATACCAACGACGGAGTTATTGTATCAGCTTCAAATGCTAGCGGTGGAACCTACACTACATTAAGTACTTTAACATTTCCTAATGCCGCTGCTCAAAGTTCAGGACCGATTGACATTACAAGTTTCATTTCAACAGACACGTCAATTCGCTTTTTAACAACTGCTGCAAACGGTGCAACCGATCTTGTACAAATAGACAATGTTCAAATTACATACACTACTTACACAGGTGCTTCATACATTGTGAGATTAAGTTCACTGCCTTCGGGCTTTGTGCAAACAGCGCCTATATCGCCAAATTTTTATGCCGTTTCATTTACAGGCTCCGGCGCAGCATCTTGTTCTCGTAATTTCGGAGCTGTAGTCCAAACAGATCTATCGATAACTAAAACGGTTAATAATAGTACGCCTACCATTCCTTCAAACGTTATCTTCACATTAACTGCATCTAATAATGGTCCAGGTAATGCTACAGGTGTTACAGTTAACGATTTATTGCCATCAGGTTACACATTTGTATCAGCAACTCCCTCATTAGGTTCATATAATTCAACTACGGGGGTTTGGAATATCGGTAACCTTAATAACGCTGCATCCGCGACTTTAACTATTACAGCGACAGTAAGAGGTACTGGCTCATATCAGAATACAGCAACCATTTCTGGCGCGCAAATAGATCCTTCCACAGGTAATAATACTGCTATAAACACGCCTACACCAGTGCTTAGAAGCGAGATTGCCGTGTCAAAGACTGTGGATATCACTAATCCCCTTGTTGGAACAGACGTTGTTTTTACAATTACTGCTTCTAATGATGCATTGTATTCAGATGCTACGGGTTTGATTATCTCCGATCTTTTACCTTCTGGTTATGTATTTGTTAATGCCAACCCTTCGGCAGGAACTTATAATAGCATTTCTGGATTGTGGAATATTGGTAATTTGAATGCAGGATCTTCAGCAACACTTCAAATTACCGCTACTGTTAGGGGTACAGGAGTGTATCAGAATATTGCAGCACTTAATAATGTAAGCCCGACAGATGCAGTATCAGGGAATAATAGTTTTAATGTTACAACAACGCCGATACCTCAGACGGATATTGCTGTAACCAAAATTGCAAATAGTAATGCTCCATCCGTTGGAAGTACAGTACAATTTACTATCCAAGCGTCCAATAATTCGAATTTTAGTCCTGCTAGTGGAGTAGTTCTTTCGGACATTTTACCGAATGGGTATAATTTTGTGAGCGCAAATGCTACGCAGGGTTCGTATTCTCAAGGTACGGGCTTGTGGACTTTAGGAAGCCTAGCTCCAGGTGCTTCACAGACACTAACTATTAATGCAATTGTTTTAGGTAGTGGATTGTATGAAAATACTGCGTCTTTAAGCTCTGTTTCTCCAACCGACGGTAACTCAACCAACAACTCAGGCGTTTCGAGTCCAATTCCAACCCCAGCATCTGAACTTACGGTGGCGAAAACCTCCAACAATAATACCCCAAGAGTTGGAGATACTATAATTTTCACTTTAGTTGCATCAAATGCTACTGGTTACAGTAATGCTACTGGAGTTGAGGTTTTAGATCTTTTACCGTCGGGTTATCAATTCGTAAATAGTGTTTCTTCTGCAGGTAGCTATAATCCGATAACAGGCGTATGGTCGATAGGTGCCTTAAATGCAGGTACCTCGGCAAACTTACAGCTTGAAGTTTTAGTTGTCGCAAATGGGAATTATCAAAATAATGCATCAGTTTCAGGCACTGAACCTGATTTTATTCCTGGTAACAATTCTACTTCTAATACACCAACGATTATTAATACGCCTCCAGTTGCAAATAATGATTCAAATTCTATACTGGAAGATGGAAATCTTATCGTATCTAATGGTGTTCCCCTAACGATTTAATTGTTAATGATTCGGATATTGATTTAGATCCTCTCTTTATAACTCAGTTTGTTATTAACGGAGTGACTTACATTGCGGGAACAACTGCTAATATTGTAGAAGGTTCAGTTACGATTAATGCAGATGGTAGCTATTCTTTCATCCCAACTCCTAATTTTAATGGCGCACTACCTGCCATCACTTATACCTTGTCAGACGGTATTGCCTCTGACATAGCCGTATTATCGATTACAGTTACTCCAGATGCGAGTTCGGTAGATACTCCGACGGCGGTTAACGATACGGCTACTACCGCAGAGGACACGCCAACGACGATCACCGTACTGGCGAACGACAACTTTGGCGGTGACGGACCAAACACCGGTACGATCCAAGTTACTCAGGGAGCTAACGGTACAGTAACAATCAACGACGGCGGTACACCAAACGATCCGACCGACGATACGGTTACCTATATTCCGAACGCGAACTTCAACGGCTCGGACAGCTTCACTTACACGATCACCGACAGCAACGGGGACAGCTCTACCGCTACGGTAAGTGTTACCGTTACTCCAGACGGGGCATCGGTAGATACTCCGACGGCGGTTAACGATACGGCTACTACCGCAGAGGACACGCCAACGACGATCACCGTACTGGCGAACGACAACTTTGGCGGTGACGGACCAAACACCGGTACGATCCAAGTTACTCAGGGAGCTAACGGTACAGTAACAATCAACGACGGCGGTACACCAAACGATCCGACCGACGATACGGTTACCTATATTCCGAACGCGAACTTCAACGGCTCGGACAGCTTCACTTACACGATCACCGACAGCAACGGGGACAGCTCTACCGCTACGGTAAGTGTTACCGTTACTCCAGACGGGGCATCGGTAGATACTCCGACGGCGGTTAACGATACGGCTACTACCGCAGAGGACACGCCAACGACGATCACCGTACTGGCGAACGACAACTTTGGCGGTGACGGACCAAACACCGGTACGATCCAAGTTACTCAGGGAGCTAACGGTACAGTAACAATCAACGACGGCGGTACACCAAACGATCCGACCGACGATACGGTTACCTATA
>NZ_NOXX01000221.1 GCF_002251775.1 Flavobacterium aurantiibacter | reverse complement strand
TTCGACTGATAGTTTCAATCAAGACCAGTTTTCAATCTATCCTAACCCTTCACAAAATGTTGTAAATATTGAGTCTAAAAATAACTTAATCATTGAATCTGTTAAAATAGTAGACCTTTCTGGAAAACTTNTAATCGCGTTGGTAATGATTGCATTTCTTTGGTGCTATAAAATTGGGGATTATATTGATAATCAAATAAAACCAATAAAGATAAAAAATCATGGTCGAAGAGCAGTATCCGTTTTTAAACTCGGATTAGATTATTTGTCAAATTGCTTATTATCAAAGTTCAATAAGCTGGAAATTAATTTAATACAATTTTTGTCGTGTACTTAGTCAAAAATCAATTAATTTAATTTCACCCAACGGGTTAATTTAATACAATTTTTGTCGTGTACTTAGTGATTTTTTTCATTAATTATCACGAAAAAGATGTTAAATTAATAGTTAATTCGATGAACTTTGTGGTTTTTTTTCGTATCTGCTTGTAATTTAAATTTTGCGATTCCTTTTAAATACTTCAAAAGCTACTTCAGAAAATAAATTATCTTTGCTGTTTATCTTAATTAGCAAATATCCATTGAAAATTGGCGATAGGTACTTCGAGCCTTTTATCGAAGCTAGTGAAATTCAATTCGCGATTCAGCAACTTGCTGAACAAATTTATGCTGATTATTCCGACCAGTGTCCTGTATTTGTAGGCGTTTTAAACGGCTCTATTTTATTTCTTGCGGACCTTCTGAAACATTATAAAGGTGATTGTGAACTTTCGTTTATAAAGGTAAAATCTTACGAGGGAACCAACAGTACTAACCATATTACAGAATCACTGGCTTTCGACGACAGTCTGCAAGGTCGATCGATTATCTTAGTTGAAGATATTGTGGATACAGGTAACACAATCGTTTATCTTAAGGAGGCTGCAAAGAAAAAAAACATTCATCACGTTAAGATTGCAACACTTTTTCTAAAACCAGAAGTATATCAAAAAGCAGTAAAATTAGATTATGTTGGAATACGAATTCCAAATAAATTTATTGTGGGATGTGGTTTGGATTACGACGGTTTAGGTAGAAATTCAAGTGAAGTTTTTGTGTTGAAAGAGTAAATAAAATTCCACTAATTTTATATTTTCACCTGATAAATTATTCCATCTCAAAATTATAAACATGATTAATATCGTTCTTTTTGGTAAACCTGGTGCAGGAAAAGGAACTCAGGCCGAAGTGCTTAAAGCAAAATATAACCTTACGCATTTATCTACCGGAGATATCTTTCGCTATCACATTAAAAATCAAACTGAGCTAGGCGCAACAGCTAAATCGTATATCGATAACGGTGATCTTGTGCCTGATGACTTGACTATTCAGATGCTTGAATTTGAGGCAAATAAGAGTGAAGATACGGCCGGCTTCCTTTTCGACGGCTTCCCGCGAACAATAGCGCAAGCTGAAGCACTAGATGCTTTCTTGGCAAGTAAAAATCAAAAAGTCAACGCAACAATTGCACTTGAAGCCGACGATGAAATTCTTGTGCAAAGATTGCTTGAACGCGGGAAAACGTCTGGACGTAGCGACGATCAAGACGAAGAGAAAATCCGAAATCGTTATCAAGAATACAACGAAAAAACAGCGCCACTTATTGGTTATTATCAAAACCAAAACAAGTTTTTCGCTGTAGATGGTATTGGAGCAGTAAGCGAAATTACGAGGCGGCTCAGCGCAGTTATCGAACAATTGTAGATAACGTGCATTTGAACAATCAAAAACTATGGAATTTCTAATTATCTTATTTCTGATCATTTTAAATGGTGTTTTTTCAATGTCTGAAATCGCATTGATTTCCGCGCGAAAAAATCGCCTAGAAAATGCTGCTAAAAAAGGTAATGCAAGTGCAAAAGCCGCGCTAGATTTAGCAAATGCGCCCAACAAATTCCTGAGTACCGTCCAAATCGGAATAACGTTAATCGGAATTTTAACGGGTATTTTCAGTGGCGATAAAATAACTGCAGATGTGGAGCACTTTTTCCAACAATTTCCTACAACACAACCCTATGCGCACACTTTTGCAGTTGGAGTGGTAGTTGTGTTGCTAACTTTTGTTTCATTAGTGCTAGGCGAGTTGGTGCCAAAACGAATAGGCTTAAATTATCCCGAGGCAATTGCTAAAGCTACCGCTGTTCCGATGAAAGCGGTCTCGATAATTACCGCGCCTTTTATTTGGCTCCTGACAATTTCAACTGAATTTCTTCTCAAAATTCTCATGATAAAACCTACAACCGATGGAAAGATAACCGAAGAAGAAATTAAAGCCATTATTAAAGAAGGTACCGAAGGTGGAGAAGTTCAAGAAATTGAACAAGATATTGTTGAACGTGTTTTTCATATCGGTGATCGGAAGGTTAATTCATTAATGACTCATCGGAAATCTGTTATATCCTTGCCGATCGATGCTGATCGCTCGCAAGTAAGGGAATTAATGCTCAAAGAACTGCATTCCATTTATCCGGTTTACAAAGAAAATTACGATGATATTGTTGGGGTGGTGAATTTAAAGAGCATATTCTCTCATTTTGGTGATGAACACTTTCATTTAAGTAATATCCTAAGCGAAGCACCATACATTATGGAGCAAACAACGGCCTATACTGCTTTGGAAAACTTCAAGAAAAGTGGTATTCACTACGCATTTGTGTCTGATGAATACGGTGATTTTCAAGGAATTATAACTTTAAATGATATTCTCGAGGCTTTGGTTGGAGACGCTTCTGAATTTTATAAAGACGATTTTCAACTCATTGCTAGAGAAGACGGGACTTGGCTCGTCGATGGACACTACTCGTTACACGATTTTCTCACCTTTTTCGAACTCGATGAGTTGATTAACGATTACGAAGTGACAACAGTAAGCGGACTCATAATGACCGAACTTTCACGAATTCCAAAACAAGGAGAAAAGTTGGAATGGCAAAGGTTTGTTCTCGAAGTTATCGACATGGACGGCGTAAAAATTGATAAAGTAATGGTTTACGAAACTACTAAAGACTAAAAATGACAGAAGGAAATTTTGTAGACTACGTTAAGATTTATGTTTCTTCGGGCAAAGGAGGAAAAGGATCTTCACATTTACATCGTGAAAAATTTATTGAAAAAGGAGGTCCAGACGGTGGAGATGGCGGTCGTGGCGGCCACGTTATTTTAGTGGGCAGGAAAAATTTGTGGACCTTATTTCACCTTAAATTTATGCGCCATGTAAAAGCAGGTCATGGAGGCGACGGTGGAAGTTCACGAAGTACTGGTGCCGACGGTGAAGATCAATTCATCGAAGTACCTCTTGGGACTGTCGTGAAAGATAAAGAAACCGATGAAGTTCTTTTTGAAATTACCGAAGATGGCGAAGAACGAATTCTCGCTCTAGGCGGAAAAGGAGGTTTAGGTAATTGGCATTTTCGTTCTTCGACAAATCAAACACCGCGCTACGCACAACCGGGTTTGGCAGGTGAAGAAAAAGACGTTATTCTGGAGTTAAAAGTCTTAGCTGATGTTGGATTGGTAGGATTTCCTAATGCAGGAAAGTCAACGTTACTTTCTGTATTAACCTCGGCAAAACCAAAAATAGCAGATTATCCCTTTACAACACTAAAGCCAAATTTAGGGATAGTCGCATACCGCGATTTTCAGTCGTTCGTAATTGCTGATATTCCCGGAATTATAGAAGGTGCGGCTGAAGGCAAAGGTCTTGGACACTACTTTTTGCGTCACATTGAACGGAATTCAACTTTACTTTTCTTAATACCTGTCGATTCGCCAAATATTAAGGAAGAGTACGATATTTTGATTCGAGAACTCGAAGAATATAATCCGGAATTACTAAACAAACAACGTTTAGTGGCAATTTCAAAGTGTGATATGATTGATGAAGAGTTGCAAAGCGAATTGAAAGCGGAACTCGATCAACAATTCAAAAATACACCTTATGTCTTCTTCTCTTCAGTAAGTCAATATAATTTGCAATTACTTAAAGATAGACTTTGGAAAATGCTTAACGAATGATGAAAACGAAAGTGAATAGCCTATCCACTTTCGTTTTTTTGGATCAATTTTCTTTTCGTAACAGATTTATTAAATCTTTTTGCAGAGTAGTTACGTCATTAATTAAGCTTTCGCATTCGGTTGTTACGTTAGAATTAAGACTTTCGCTCGAAGTTCCTTTCTTATAAGTTAGAGAAAAACTCACCTTTATGTTGCATTTTTTTGCTGAATTCTTTTGTTTATCCTCGTCTAGTGCATTTTGGATAAGTTCGGGAGTGAATTTCAGTAAATCGTCGAAGTTCTTGTAATCGTAGCGAACTTTTGATTTTCCTTGCGTAATAATGAGTTGAGCGGTTTCAACTACTTCTTTGGTCTCGGTTTGAGCGAAACTACAAGTAGAAAAAACTAAAAATAGAAAAGCGCTGAGGCTTACGGAGCGTATTAGTTTCATAAAGTTCAATTTTGGTTAAAAGTAACCAACAGTAACTAATGCCTGTTGGTTACCAAATTTCATCATCTTAGTAACTTTTCAAGCTGACTTTTGATTCGAGAAACAGCATTTAAAATGTCTTTACAGTCGGCGGTAACTGTAGCTGTGATTGAAGTGCTCAATGAGCCACCCACAACAGCGGCTGATGCTTCGACTGTCGCTGTAACAGTAACTTCCATAGATGTGGTGCAAGGAGCTTCTGGGCTAACTCGTCTCATAGCAGCTTCAACCGCGGGCGCTATGCCTGCTTCGAGTTTAGGATAACTGTCAAAAACTGTCTTGGTGGTGTTTTTATTGATTGTGACTAAAACAGTACCGGTTTTAAATGTGTTCGACTCCTGTCCAAATGAAAATTCGGTAGTAAAGAGCAATGTGGCTACGAGGATTAAAATTAATTTTTTCATGGTGTATAAAATTTTGAAATTAAAGCTGTTTTTCTCATTTACAACTACAGCAATCATTGTAATGACATGATAATGAGCATTCCAAACTCTTCGTACATGGATTTTTGTTGCTTTTATTGTACAAAATTACAGAGGTAGATTTAATTGAGATTACGGTTTTTCCGTAAAATTTAATTTTTTTAGTAAAAAAGTATTTTATCGTCACTAAAAAGAGTAATAAAAAGAGGTATATCGACAATTTATATTAAGTTTAACAGATGTTTCTTAATAAATTTTTGATCCATTTTTTGGACTAATCTGTCAATATCGCATACATAAAAATACAGCAGCTTTTCTCTTATCTTCGCAAGCACTATTTTAATATTCGTAAACTATGAAGAAAATCTTATTGGCAGTCGTCGCATTATTGAGCATCTTTCCCGCTCGTGCCGACGAAGGGATGTGGTTCCTTATGTTCATCGAACGTCTGAATCACCGCGATATGCAAAAGATGGGCCTCCAATTAACAGCAGAGGAAATCTATAGCATCAACAACAACAGCTTAAAAGATGCTATTGTTCAGTTTAACGGTGGTTGTACTGCCGAACTTATTTCAGGTAGCGGACTTGTTTTAACCAATCACCACTGCGGATACGATGCAATTGCAGAATTGTCTTCACCTGAAAATAATTATCTGAGAGATGGTTATTGGGCAGCCGACAAAAAAGGCGAACTAAAACCCAAGAGCTTATTCGTGCGTTTCTTTGTGAGAATGGATGATGTTTCAAAGCGAATCTTATCGAAACTAAACGATAATATGACTGAAGCGGAGCGCGAGAAAGCCATTAATCAAGAAATTGCATTGATTGAAAAAGAAAATAATGAAGGAGGGAAGTATGTAGTTTCAGTTCGTTCATTTTTTCAAGGAAACGAATTTTATTATTTCGTTTATCAAGATTTCACCGATGTGCGTTTAGTGGGTACACCACCAGAATCGGTAGGGAAATTCGGCGGCGATACTGATAACTGGGAATGGCCAAGACACACCGGCGACTTTTCCATGTTTCGTGTATATGGCGATGCTAACGGAAACCCAGCAGAGTACAGCCCGAATAATGTGCCTTTAAAACCAAAACAACATTTGAAAATTAATTTGAATGGCGTTAAAGAAAACGATTTTGCCATGATTTTAGGTTATCCAGGCAGAACCAATCGTTGGATGCCTGCTGGCGGAATCGAGCAAAACGTGAAATTTGCTTATCCGGCATGGGTTGAAGGTGCTAAAACAGGCATGGATAATATGCAAAAGTACATGCAACAAAGCGATGAGCTACGTTTAAAATATGCTTCAAAATTTGCTTCAACTGCAAATTACTGGAAGAACAGACAAGGTATGATTGATGCACTTACCAAATTCCAAACCGCAAAAACTAAAGCGGACCAAGAAGCAAAATTCAACAAGTGGGCAAACAAGTCAGAAAATAAGGCGCGCTATGGTTCAGTGGTGGAAACACTTAACAACTACTATAAAATGACCAATGAAAAGTCGCGTCATGACATGTACTTAAACCAACTTTTCCGTACCACTTCTTACGGAAGTATCGGCAGAGGTTTAGGGAAAATGCTCGAAAATTATGCTAAAGCCGACGAGAAGAAGCGTCAAGAAATGAAGCCTCAGATTGAAGATGCGGTGGAAGGATTATTCTCAGAACAACACATTCCGGCTGAAAAAGATATCATGGCAGCACAATTAAAGTTATATGCAACAAAAGCTGTCGGTTATCCTATTGCACCTGTGGTTGAGAAAATCGCAAAAGCAAATAATAACGACTTTACCAAATTTGTTAACGCTACGTTCGATTTAAGTATACTTACGTCTAAAGAGCGAATCGCAGCTTTCCTTGAATTTCCAAGCGAACAACTTATTGTAAACGATCCATTAAACCAGTTTTCAAACGAACTTCTGGCACATTTCTCTAAAAGATCAGACGAACTTGCCAAAGCGCAGAACGATTACGGAGCAGCTTACCGAAAACTTGTAGAAGGTTTACGTGCTTCGAAATTGGCACCAATACGCTATCCAGATGCAAATTCTACTTTGCGTCTAACTTACGGAAAAGTACGTGCTTTACCCGCAGACAAGCGCAACGACGCCAAGGTCAACAACTTTACAACTTTTGATGGAATGATCAAAAAGTACAAAAAGAACGATCCAGAATTCGACTTACCACAACGTATGTTAGATTTTGCCAAATCAAAAGATTTCGGTCGCTACCAAGATAAATCAGGTTTCATGCCGGTTAATTTCCTTACAGATAACGACATCACCGGAGGAAACTCAGGAAGCCCAGTTTTAAATGGAAAAGGTGAACTTATAGGTTTAGCTTTCGACGGAAATATCGAAGCAATGGCTGGCGACGTTATTTTTGATAAAAATTTGCAGCGCACCATCAATGTAGATATTCGCTACGTATTATGGTTAATCGATAAATATGCAAATGCAAAACATATCGTTGATGAAATGACCATCGTCAAGTAAGTTTTATTAAATAAATCCAAAAGACCGTCGGAACCCGACGGTTTTTTTTTAATGTAATTTCTTTCAAAAGGAGCAATGCCGACTAATTTCAATAGTGGAACCCTAAAGAAACAATGGCATAGTAAAGCCGCAGATTTGGTGTTTCTATACCAAAGATTTAAAGGATGTTTTTGAATGTCCTTAAACGAATAAGCGTATCTTTGCGCGCAGTTTTTTAGATATGACAGTACGTATTTTGTTAACGGCTTTTGCTATTTGTACGTTCGCATCCGCGCAAGCGCAACGAAATACAAAGAGTTTAGATAAGTTGTCTCCAGGAACGCAAACCAACACGAGACTCGGTTCTAAATCCAATACCAAGGCCACCACTTTAAAAGCAAGTACTGCTGATATTACCATGTATCAGGTAATCAGTCCCAAAAACGATACGACCTACATCGATACATCGTTAACCATCCGGAAAGACTACATTTTTAATTATCTCCGAAGAGATAACTTCGGTCTTTTGCCGTTTGCCAACGAAGGACAAACATATAACACACTCGATTTTTCACTTACCAGACAAAATGCCATGCCTGGAATTGGCTTTGCGGGCAAGCACTTTTTTTACAAAGAAGTGGAAGACATAAACTACTATTCAGTTGCAACGCCGCTCACCGAATTGTACTACAAAACCGTAATGGAACAAGGCCACAGCTTAGATGCCTTCATTACATTAAATACCAGTAAAAGACATAACTTTTCCATTGCTTATAAAGGAGTTAGGTCGCAAGGTAAGTATGTGAACCAGCTTACAAGTAGCGGTAATTTTCGATTTACCGCTTCTTATATAACCAAAAATAAACGTTACAGTTTGCGCGCTCACATGACTGCGCAAGATTTATTGAATTACGAAAATGGCGGTATTGAGAATATCGACGATTTTGAATCTGGAGACGCTGCTTTTACAGATCGACGTCGTTTGAGCGTTTATCTTCCCGATGCCGAATCGATACTTCGAGGCAATCGGTATTATTTCAATCAACAGCTTGTTATTGCCGGTAAATCAGATAAAACCAACTTGCAAATTTCGCACGAGTTTACCTACGAGCACAAATTTTCAGAGTACAACCAGCAAACAGTTAACGAACGCTTTGGAGCGGCCTACGTTCCCTCTAATATAAAAGATAAGGTACGCTTTAACACCATGAAGAATCAACTTGGTGTAAGTTTTGGAAACAAGAAAATAGGACGTATTCAGCCTTATGCTGCTTTTCAGAACTTCAATTATTTTTATAGATCGATCATCGTTAATGACAACGATGTGATTCCCGCGTCTTTGAAACTAGAAGTTGCTTCGATAGGAGGGAATTATACCTTACATCGCGATAAAATTATTTTTACAGCCGATTATTTCGAAGGTGTTACCGAAAAAACATCGCAACTGAAAGCAAATATTATGTATCGTCCAAACGATCGATTCACATTTTCAGGAAGCCTTGAAAATTTGTCGCAAATACCCGATTTTCAATATAATTTGTTTCAAAGTAGTTTTATAGATTACAATTGGTCGAACAATTTTGTCAATCAAAAAATTAATCGAATTTCCGCTTTTGCAGAAACGCCTTGGATTAACGCTTCGTTTCAATACAACCTAATCAACGATTATCTGTATTTCAGAGGTCAGGAAACTACAATTACTAGTGGTCAAAACTTTACGCGAATATTGACGGTAAATCCAGAGCAGCACGGTAAATCAATTTCACATTTTTCCATCAAATTAGCCAAAGAACTTACATTCGGAAAGTTTGCGCTCGACAATACAGTGCTGTTTCAGCAAGTAGTTCAAGACGACGATATTCTAAACGTTCCCGATGTAGTTGTTCGTCAGAGTTTTTACTTCAGCGAATATCTGTTTAAACGTGCATTATTCCTTCAAACAGGTTTCACAGTAAATTACTTTACTTCGTACTTTGCAAATAACTACAACCCGGTCATTGGCGGTTTTTACGTCCAAAACGAACGTAAAATTGGTAATTTCCCTTTGATCGATTTTTTTGTAAACGCTCGTGTTCGTCAAACACGTATTTATTTAAAGGCAGAACATTTCAATTCGCCCTTAACAGGATTTAACTATTACAGCGCGCCCGATTATCCGTATCGCGATTTTACCGTACGCTTTGGTTTGGTGTGGAACTTTTTTCAATAGAAATTATGAAATACGCAGAAAATATTCTTGGTACCATAGGCAATACGCCACTAGTTAAAATTAACAAACTAACAACCGAAGTTGATGCTTTGGTTTTAGCAAAAGTTGAAACATTCAACCCTGGGAATTCTGTCAAGGACCGTATGGCTTTGAAGATGGTCCAGGATGCTGAAGCTGATGGACGATTAAAACCAGGTGGCACCATCATTGAAGGTACTTCTGGAAATACAGGCATGGGTTTGGCTCTTGCAGCAATCGTTAAAGGTTACAAGCTTATTTGTGTGATTACCGACAAGCAGTCTAAAGAGAAAATGGATATTCTGCGTGCCGTGGGCGCAAAAGTAGTTGTTTGTCCGACTGATGTTGAACCAACCGACCCTCGTTCATACTATTCAGTTTCAAAACGCCTAGGCGAAGAAACTCCAAATTCATGGTATGTAAATCAGTACGATAATCCTTCGAATGCAGTAGCACATTACGAACAAACCGGCCCGGAAATTTGGGAACAAACAGAAGGAAAGGTCACGCATTTCGTAGTTGGTGTCGGTACTGGAGGAACTATTTCTGGAGTAGCGAAGTATTTGAAAGAGAAGAATCCGAATGTGAAAATTTGGGGTGTTGATACCTATGGCTCCGTTTTTAAGAAATATCACGAAACGGGTATTTTCGACGAAAACGAGATCTATCCGTACATCACTGAAGGTATTGGAGAAGACATTCTTCCAAAAAATGTTGATTTTTCTTTAATTGATGGTTTTACAAAAGTTACCGATAAAGATGCCGCTATTTACCAACGACGCTTAGCGCTAGAAGAAGGTATTTTTGTCGGAAACTCGGCAGGTTCAGCGATTAAAGGCGTTTTACAGCTAAAAGAACATTTTAAACCTGATGATGTTGTGGTTGTTTTGTTCCACGATTCGGGAAGTCGATACGTAGGTAAAATGTTTAACGACGACTGGATGCGAGAGCGCGGATTTTTAGATGAAGAAGTTACCACGGCTCTAGACTTAATCAAAGATCATATCGATAAGCCATTAGTAGTAGCTAAAACCGAAGAATTGGTTTCTCATGCATTGGAACGTATGCGCAAATTTAAAATTTCGCAAATTCCGGTTGTAGATACCAGCGGTTTTGTTGGAGCTATCGATGAGGCTACCCTGTTTCAAAACTACATTTTAGATAAAAATCTAGCAGATAAACCAATCCGCGAGGTAATGTCGGCAGCGTATCCTATTGTTTCTGCGCATGCAACAATTGAAGAAGTAAGCCGATTAATAAACAAACAGAATCAGGCAGTTTTGGTAGCTTTAGATGGTGGAAAGTATCACATCATTACCAAATACGACATCATCAATTCAGTGAAGTAACACTTAATTGCTAAATGTATTTTCAATTTGGGCCATCATTTGGTCCACAGATTTATCATTTGTATTGATATAATCAGATTTTCCTCCGTAAGGTGTATACTTTTCAGGTAACGTTACTTTAAAGAGTCCCAAAGTAGGAACACCAGACGAAACCGCTAAGTGCATCATGCCACTATCGGCACCAATGAAAAGGGCGGCGTGATTCAAGATGGCGGCAATTTCGCGAACGTCTTTGCTGTAGAAGTGTTTTAGTTTGTGGTTAAATTGAGAGATATTTTCAACGGGAAGTATTTCTATAATTTCATATTCCGCGGAAAAGCGATTTGAAAGTGCTTCATAAAATGTATTCCACCAACTAGAATCATAGATTTTCTGACCAGTTGCGTAGGTAAATAAGCAGATTAGTGGCTTGTTGCTTTCCTGTAAGCTCTTATAGGTTTTTAAACCCTTTTCTTGCTCGGCTGTTGATAAGCGTAATTGTAGTGGTGAAATTTCTCGCGTCGGAATTTTAAAATAACTCCAATAGGCATAAACCGGGTATTTAGCCATATGCCGATAATCTGAAAATTGCGTTATCGCTTTCAGTTCCGCTGTTCCAAAAACTTTATATTTACTTTTTGCAAGTTTTGTGGCAATTGTGCCCGATTTTGAACCAGGATCCACATTTATAATCAAGTCGTACTTTGAAGTTACTATTTTAGTCCATGCCTTTAGATATCCTAAAAAATCCTTGGCAGGTTTTCTACTTAACTTAATAGATGTTCCAAAATTCGAATAATTTTCAAAGACAATATCCACTAACACGCCCTTAGCAAATACGTCTATTTTCGCATTGGGAAAATCTCTTTCCAACTCTTGTACAAGCGGCGTTACTAAAAGCATATTACCCAACCGGTGGTTTGGTCTGCAGATTAATATTTTACGGATGGTATTCTGGTCCAAGTTTATCTTTTTTGCAAAGGTCTAAATCAAGATTTTACATTCTGTTAAGTCAATCACAATTCACAATTCCTTAATACCTTAAATTTTTTTAATTTTTTTTGAAATTTACGGAAAAACCGTAATTGTAATTTAATCAGATAGTTAATTTAGCGTCATCCAAGCCATTTAAATTTTTACACGCCATGAAAGAGGATTTTCTCCACTACGTCTGGAAGTTTCAGAAATTCAACCACCAAAATCTCTTTACGACTAGTGGAGAACCGCTTTCGATTGTCAATCAAGGCTTTTACCTAAAATCGAGCGGTCCAGACTTCTTTAACGCTAAAATTCGAATCGGACAACAACTCTGGGTGGGTAATGTCGAAATCCATCTAAAATCTTCAGATTGGTACTTACACCGACACGAGCAAGACGCCAAATACAAAAATGTAATTCTACACGTTGTTTGGCACTACGACTACGACATTTTCTTGGAAAACAATGCAACAATACCGGTGCTCGAATTGCAAGGACGGGTATCTGCAACCTTGGTGCATTCGTACCAAAATTTACTGCAAAGTAAAACATGGATTTATTGTGAAAAGCTAATAAGTTCTGTGCCAGTCGAACTAGTTCATACATTTCTCGAACGGCTTTTCATCGAACGTGCCGAACGAAAAGCCATGAGTATTACCGAACTCTTTCGAAGCCAAAATGGCGATTGGGAAGCAACCTTATTTGTAGCCCTAGCAAAAGCATTTGGTTTAAATTCTAATGCAATAGCTTTCGAGCAAATGGCGCAACGAGTGGGTTTTAAAGCCGTAATCAAAGAATCTGCGAATTTAATTGGTTTGGAAGCTCTTTTTTTAGGAAGCTGCCAACTACTCGAAGCCGAGCACCAAGATTATTATGTACAACAACTACAAGCCGAGTTTGGATTTTTGAAGATTAAATATCAAATATCTACTGAATTGTTACATCCAGTTGAGTTTTTTAAACTTCGACCAGAAAATTTTCCAACAATTCGATTGGTGCAGTTGGCTGCCTTTTACCACCAATCCCCCTATAAATTCGAAAAGCTATTACAAGCTACAAATCTAAAGCAGCTGTCTCAAATTTTTCAAGGTGGTGTCTCAGCGTATTGGCAAACGCACTACATTCCCGATAAAGCAACGCGAGCTTCACCCAAGCACTTATCGCAAAGTTTTGTTGATCTGCTGGTTATCAATACAATAATTCCGTTTTTGTTTGCCTATTATAATGAGAACGGGCAAACACGCTCCGATTTTCTAATCGATCTTGCTGTAGAGATAAAACCAGAAAATAATACAATAATCAAACGTTTCAGCGATCTCGATCTCAAAGCTAAATCCGCATTCGAATCGCAGGCTTTACTCGAACTAAAACAGCAATATTGCGAGAAGGGACGTTGTATGAATTGTTCGATTGGTGTGCATTTGTTGAGTAAATCCGAAAAATCTGCTTAATTTCGTTCCGCTATGCGCTTTGATTTACGTCTAAAATACTACTTTGAAAAACACGGATTTAACGCCGCCAGTCGTTTAGCCGATAGCTTGGGTATGCGCGCCAGCAGTGTTCGCTTGTTTTTTATTTATATTTCCTTTGTTACAGCCGGACTCTGGTTCGGGGTGTATCTCACGCTAGCTTTTTGGCTAAAATTAAAAGATTTAATCCGCGCCAAAAGATCTTCTGTTTTCGATTTATAAGCCTCATGAAAAGTATTTTCCTCATTCCGAAGCTGCACCGGCGCGGCCTTGGAGCACTATTTCTACTTCTTATTTTACTTCAATTTTGCTTGCACTTTTATTCGCCAACTCCAAATATTCCTGTAACAGACGAAAAAGAATTGGCACTATTGGAAACTGCGTATGAAAAGAAACTAGCTGCAAAAAAGTATAAAAAGTTCGAAGTAAAACCTTTTAATCCCAATTTTATAAGTGATTACAAAGCCTATCAGCTAAAAATTCCTACAGCGGTATTCGATCGCTTACAAGCGTATCGCAAAAAAGGTCTTTATGTAAACTCTGCGGCCGATTTCCAAAAAGTTACGGGTGTTTCAAACGAATTACTCAAAAAACTGTCTCCGCTTTTTGTATTTCCCGCTTGGACGAAAAAGAAGACGCAAACGGCTTTTCGACCAACATATCATGCAAAACGAGCAGTCGATCTCAATTCCGCAACGGAAGCGCAATTGGTCGAGATTCCCGGTATTGGTGTCAGACGTGCCCAACAAATTCTCGATCAGCGAAAAAAACTCGGCGGATTCTGTACTGTAAACCAGTTGAAACTCTTGTATGGAGTAGACGACCTCATGTTCCAACAGTTAAAGTTATATTTAAAAATAAGTGTAAAGCCGAATGTTAACAAGCTAAATATCAATCGCGCAAGTGTAAAAGAGCTGTCGGCTTTTCCGTATTTTAACTATGCATTGGCTCGTGAAATTGTTAAAATCAGGAGTCGAAAAGGAACTTTAATTATTGAAGATTTGGCAAATGTTGAAGGAATTACGCAAGAAAAGTTAACAATATTAGTTTTATATTTGGAATTTTAAAAGCCATCCGTTAACATATGAATTCAACTTACTTTTCGGAAGAACATGAATTGTTCAGAAAAAGTTTTCAAGATTTTTTAAAAGCAGAAGTCGTTCCTCACATCGAAAAGTGGGAAAAAACAGGAACTATTGAGCGTTTCATTTGGAAAAAATTCGGCGACATGGGCTTTCTCGGGATTACATACCCAGAAGCGTATGGCGGTCTGAATTTAGACCTATTCTATATGGTAATTCTTCTGGAAGAGTTACAAAAAATTAGATCTTCGGGCTTCGCAGCAGCCGTTTGGGCGCACGTGTACTTGGCGATGACGCACTTAAATGCCGAAGGCAGCGAAGAAATCAAACAAAATTACTTAGTTCCAAGTATAGCCGGTGATAAACTAGGTGCCTTATGCATATCTGAGCCTTTCGGAGGTAGCGATGTTGCTGGAATGCGCACGACAGCCGTTCTTCAAGGTGACAAGTACGTTATCAATGGCTCAAAAACTTTCATTACAAATGGTGTTTACGCAGATTACTATATCGTAGCTGCGAAAACCGATCCAGCAGCCGGAAATAAAGGCATCAGTATCTTTTTAATGGATGCTAATGCTAAAGGCGTTTCGAAATCAAAGTTGGATAAGCTCGGCTGGCGCGCATCCGATACCGCAGAAATTTCCTTCGATCAGGTGGAAGTACCCGTAACTAATTTAATGGGCGAAGCTGGAAAAGGATTCCCGTACATCATGCAACATTTTGCGCTAGAACGTCTTATCATGGCCATTAACGCACACGCGCGAGCCGAATACGCAATCGATTATACCATCGAATACATGTCGCAACGCGAAGCTTTCGGAACAAAAATCAGTAAGTTTCAAGCACTACGCCATAAATTAGTAGATCACGCTTCTGATGTCGAACACTGTAAAGTATTCAATTACGTGGCTGTAGATCGCTTGCAAAAAGGCGAATATGTGGTTAAGGAAGCAACTATGGCTAAATTAAAATCAACTAAAGTAGCCGACGAAACCATTTACAGTTGCTTGCAATTCTTAGGCGGTTACGGCTACATGGAAGAGTATCCGTTAGCACGATTGCTGCGCGACAGCCGTTTGGGTCCAATTGGTGGCGGAACGTCTGAAATTCTTCGCGAAATTCTATCGAAAATGATAATCGACAAGCAAACCTATAAACCTGCGGTCAAGCATTAATACAATCTTAGTTCTAGGAAGCGCCTCAACGGCGCTTTTTTTATTTTCTTTAATATTAAGTTAAAGTAATTCTATTCTTACAAGTAAGACTATAGCTTCGCCTTAAACTAAAACAATGAATATGAAAAAATTAGTACTTGTCGGAATTGGTTTATTTGGTATGATTTGTAGTTCATTTGCGCAGGAAAAAGAAAGCGAAAAAAGCAAGTGGTCTTATACATTGCAACCCAGACTTGGTCTTGCAAAATATGAGCAGAGCGGCTTGGTTACCTTAAATGGTACATTCAATGCATTCGATGTATTTCTTACACGAAAAATCGCAAAAAATCTCGACCTAACTAGTGGGGTGATGTTCTCAACCTTTGATGCAAACTACACTTTGGCGGGAGAATCAGCGCGTTTGCAAAATGATTATGTGCAAATTCCTCTATTGCTAGGCGGTAGAATTAGTTTTGATGAAAAGAGCGACCAAAACCTAATCTCAATGCGCGTTTCTGCGGGTCCTGTAGCGAGCTTTTTAGCACGTCAAGAAAATCAGACTACGGCTGTGAAAGCAAAAGACGAAAATCTAGGTTGGAATTTCGGTATCTTAACGCAACTAACAGTCGATTTCCGCATATCCAACCGTTCTGCGGTGTATTTCGGTCTGCAAGGTCAGTCCGACTTTACGCGAATTGAAGACAACGGCAGTGAAAACAAAATTCAGCAGGCTTCAAGTATTTTATTTGGCTATCGCGGAACATTTTAGTGTGCTTTGGGTGTGCCGGCGGGTCGTTCCTCCGGCGCCGTCAGGCCTTTCACTGCAATAAAAAACGGCTGCCGCAACTGCCGCCATCGCAGCACAAGAGCTTCCTTCGGTCGCTTTGTGCTGCGGGCGCCAGTACAGCGGCAGCCGTTTTTTATTTTCGTTGCAGTCCTTCACACAAAGAATGTCGTAACTTTCGATAAGCGATATAAAAGTTGTTTCAATTTTGTGGAACTTTTTTTAGTCATTACCAACAAGTACGAGCACTTATTTTTGTTACTTTCCCCGCGCGACTGATTGCAGCGGAAAGCCTTTTTTGTGGTGGCGTTTAAGCCACAAAAAACCCTGATAGCTATCGGGGGAAAAGCAGGACGGCAAAACCATTGGTATTTCCAGCGAATAGTTTTGCCAGCGCGCCAAAAAAAGTTTTGAAAACCAGAAAAATAGTTTACTTTTGCAGCCTTAAAGAAAGGGGGTGTCTATATTATGTTGATTATACCAATTAAAGACGGAGAGAATATCGATAGAGCGCTTAAGCGTTACAAAAGAAAATTCGACAAAACCGGAACTGTACGCCAATTGCGTGCTAGACAGGCTTTTATTAAACCGTCTGTGACTCACCGAATGAAGATTCAAAAAGCACATTACATTCAACGATTGAAAGACAGCCTAGAAAGCTAATTTCAGCGTTTGACAACCATAAACCGTTAATCAGCCTTTGTTGATTAACGGTTTTTTTATGACCTAATGTTTACCTTACGTTTTTTCTTGCTTTATTTGCTTGTTGCTCGAACCACCTCGCGCGTCGAGCCTCAGTTTCCAAAGTTTAAAGCGTTTATTCTTGAAGTTTAACCTACAGTTGCTTTTGGTGTTGTGGTTGCCCTTATGTGCAGTGGCGCAAGAAGGCAAAACGCCGTATACCGCAAAATTAAAGGAATACCGCTACAGCAAATACCTCGATTCTACGAAATTCTACTTCAAAAAAGCCTTGCCTTGGGCACTCAAACGGCGCGACACCTTAGCTGCTTTTTATACCTATAAATATATGGGCGACGGTTACGAGCATCATCAAAAGCTCGATTCGACCTTGTATATGTACGACTTATGCAATACATATTTACCCAAAAACAATCACCGCTTAAAAGCTTTTTTACTGAATGATCGCGCGTATACCTATCAACTTTTAGGCGATTATAACAAAGCCACTAAGCTCACACTCGAAGCCTTGGTTTATGCCGAGAAATCGAAAAACGACATTCAGATTGCCAGTATTAATTTGTCTGTTGCCGATAATCTGGCGCTGCTAAAACTGAACAAGCAAGCCGAAGAATACTACTTGCGTGCCGTAGCCGCTTCAAAACGAACCGATTATTTGCCTGCAAAAGAATATACTTATCGTGTTTACGGAAATTACCTGCTCAAAAGCGATAAAATCGACGGTGCGTTTACCTATTTGCAAATGGCGTCGAAATTTGCAAAGCAAACCAAAGATTCGATTTCCATGGCCTTTGCTTGGTCGAGTTTGGCCGATTGCTTTTGGAAAAGGCGCGAAACCGACAGTTGTTTTCATTACGCTAAAAAAGCCGAAGGCATTTGGTTGCGCAGAGCCGAATACATCGATTACTCACATGTATGCAACAACCAGGGGCGCTATTACTTAAATTTAAAAAAGTATGCGCAGGCACTCGATTATTTTAAAAAGGCAGAATTGTACTTGCGGAACGATTTGTATTTGAATGAAGAAGTATACTCAAATTTAGCAACAGCTTATCAGAAATTGGGTAAATACGAACGATCAATTTTTTATTTCTCGAAAGCCAACGCTGTTTTAAAAGCGATTAAAGATAAAGAGCGCGAATCGCAAGTTGCGGCGTTGAACATAAAATATCAGGCCGATAAAAAAGAAGCTTTAGTGCGCGACGAAAAACAAAAGAACAAACTGGCGGCTATGGAGCTGCGAGAGAAAACCTTGCAGTTCGATATAGGTTTAGTGATTTTACTGTCGTTGATCGTCATTACGATCGTAGTTGTTTTGTCGTATCGAAGAATTCAGCGCAACAACAAATTGCTGTTGGAGTCGAATTTGCAACTCGAGCGCTTGGTGCTGCAAAAGCAAACTTTGTTGCAAGAAGTTCACCATCGGGTAAAAAACAATTTATCGACGTTAAAAAGTATGTTGTTCTTGCAAGCTCGTGCCAGCAAAGACGAGGAAGTAAAGGCTATTTTGACCGAATCGCAACACCGCATTCAATCCATGGCATTGATTCACGAAAATTTGTACCAAGATTTAGAAAACGATCAGGTGTACTTTCACCAATTTACTCGACAGTTGTTCGATTCGGTTGTACAAACGTTTCAAACACCAAATACTCTTGTTCAAATAGAAATCGACGACAATGATGTTTCGCTCGATGTATCTACTGCCATATTTTTAGGTTTGATTTTAAACGAATTAGCAACCAATTCCTTTAAGTATGCGTTTAAAGATCGATCGGAAGGCGCGATTCGCGTCGGGATTTCTTCAATTAACGCGCACTATCAAGTTACTTATGCCGATAATGGAGTGGGTTTGAAATCGGGCATTGAAGATCATGATAATGGCTTCGGTTTTCGACTTATTCGCATTTTAGTAGAACAGATGAACGCCGATTTTTCGTACAAAGATGAAAACGGTTGGGCAATATTTACGCTTGATTTTAAAATTTAGGATTGCAGTAAACGAATACGTAAATCCGCACACTTGTAAGGCTTTCCTTATAAAATAATACAGCTATGCTTTTATCGATGTCGAACGTATACATTTTTGTGTTATTCGTACCAAAGTTATAGAGTGATGCTACTTTTTTTTACACTTTTGAACAAAGTCGTTAGGAAGGGGCATTCAACCGACTGATTTTTTTGAGACTTGTTTTTAGTAGTTTTCTTTAGTTAATGATTAGTTGTGAAAAAAACTAAAATACATGTAGTAGTAGTTTTTAAGAAGAGACGGTTTTCGAACCGTCTTTTTTTATTTTAAGGTTTCTTGTTCGCCTTTGTTTGAAGCAAAAGTGTCATTTGGCAAATTACAAGGTGAGTTCAAAGACGCAATGCGAAAAAAAGCCGAATCAATTTAATTGCTCAATCTGTTTTATTGAAGTTTCGTCTTTTTTGGTGCAGCTGCTTTGGAGGTAACGATTAGTTGTAAAAGCTGATTAATCTGTACTTTTGAGAATGTAAACGCGCGCTATGGAAGAATTGCTTCACAAATTCAAAGATTATTTGTTGTTAGAGAAGAATTATTCTGTGCTAACAGCAAAAGCCTACCTCGACGACTTGGAACAAATAGCGGAGTTTTTGGTT
The DNA here is from genome assembly GCF_002251775.1 of Flavobacterium aurantiibacter. Classification (GTDB taxonomy): domain Bacteria; phylum Bacteroidota; class Bacteroidia; order Flavobacteriales; family Flavobacteriaceae; genus Flavobacterium; species Flavobacterium aurantiibacter. The sequence goes on along the minus strand of NZ_NOXX01000221.1, from coordinate 4,131 downwards.
TCGACATATCAGTTGGATAGTTGGAGCGATTTGCATTATCCGTTAATTCGTTCCTTTATCGTTGGTGAAGTCGATCGCGGAATAAGCAACCGCAGTATTAACAGAAAGATTTCCACTTTGCGCACTTTTGTTCGTTTTCTTATGAAAGTCGGACAGTTGGAAACGAATCCGCTGGCTAAGCATCAGCCGTTAAAAGTTGCTAAGAGGTTACAACTGCCGTTTTCTGAAACCGAAGTATACGACGTTTTTGAATTGTTCGGAACTCCTAAGACGTACGATGAGCAGTTAAAGCGTCTATTGGTCGAGCTTTTCTACGCCACGGGAATGCGTCGTGCTGAACTCATTAATTTAAAACTTCAAGATGTTGATTTACAAGCGTCAACTTTACGAATTGTCGGAAAACGAAACAAAGAGCGTATCGTACCATTACTAACAGTTGTTAAAGAACGCATTCGTGAGTATTTGCTCTGCCGTCCTGAAAATGCGGATACTAAGTTATTGGTGAACGAAAATGGCGTTAAATTGAGCGAATCTTTTGTGTATCGAACAATAAATACGTACTTTAGTAATGTCTCCGCGAAAACAAAGAAGAGCCCGCATATTATTCGACACTCGTTTGCGACCCATCTTTTAAACAACGGAGCGGATCTAAATTCTGTCAAGGAATTACTCGGTCATTCGAGTTTAGCATCGACACAAGTATATACACACAGCAGTTTAGCTGAGTTGCAAAAAGTTTTTGCTAAAGCGCATCCGAGAAGTTCTGAGGCGTAAAAGTCTAATAAAAACAATTTAATTATGAAGGTAAATGTTCACGCAGTCAACTTCACTGTTGACGCAAAACTCGTCGCTTTTATTCAAGCAAGATTAGATAAATTAGAGAAATATTACGATCGTGTGGTGGTATCCGACGTGTATTTGAAAGTTGATAATACCAGCGAGAAAGAGAATAAGATCTTGGAATTGAAAATTCATGTTCCCGGTGACGATATTATGGTGAAGAAACAGTGCAGAACATTCGAAGAAGCTATTGAAGTTGCGGCGGAATCGGCCGAGCGTTTACTTGTAAAAAGAAAGGAAAAAATTAGAGCACATTCCTGATTTAAACTTTTTTAAAAATTCTTTTGTTTAAATAATTTAAACCTCTACATTTGCAGTCCGTTAGAAATAGCGGACTTTTTTTATGGCTTAAACTCAAAAAATGGGTTTGTTGTCGTGAACAAAGGTTAAGAAGTTCCTTAATTTATTGGAAAAATCAACAACCGGGGAGATACTCAAGTGGCCAACGAGGGCAGACTGTAAATCTGCTGACTATGTCTTCACAGGTTCGAATCCTGTTCTCCCCACAAANGTGTCGCTGCCGCTGGGCTCATTTTAAAATAAATTGGCTTTTAACGCAAAAAAACCGANCGAAGAAGCTATTGAAGTTGCGGCGGAATCGGCCGAGCGTTTACTTGTAAAAAGAAAGGAAAAAATTAGAGCACATTCCTGATTTAAACTTTTTTAAAAATTCTTTTGTTTAAATAATTTAAACCTCTACATTTGCAGTCCGTTAGAAATAGCGGACTTTTTTTATGGCTTAAACTCAAAAAATGGGTTTGTTGTCGTGAACAAAGGTTAAGAAGTTCCTTAATTTATTGGAAAAATCAACAACCGGGGAGATACTCAAGTGGCCAACGAGGGCAGACTGTAAATCTGCTGACTATGTCTTCACAGGTTCGAATCCTGTTCTCCCCACAAACTTTTGTTGAAGAAAAATGTCTGAGAGCTTCTGCTCTCAAGGATTTTTCGAAGCAAAAGTTTGAGCACCGGTTCGCTGGTGCAGGATCAGCGACGCAAGGAGCTAATCCTACATAATTTCTTTTGTTGAAGAAAAATGTCTGAGAGCAATAGCTCTCAAGGATTTTTCGAAANAAAACATAAATTTGATTTATAAACGGTTCGAATTAGGGGAAGCCTACAACTTGATATTTTCTTTTACGGAATACCTGCAATAATTGCTATAATATTTCCGAGCAAACACTCGGCTTTTGGACCAACTTTTTTGCAGTTCACCATCATCGTTTATTGAAAAGTAAACCTATACAAATATTTAATTCGTTACCTTTGGGTCATGGACGAAAAGAAGGTAATGATGGATTGGATAGAGTAAGGCGTTTCAGAAATAAGATTAAACACAACGAGCCAATTTGTTTTAACAGTAATACCATTGAATTTGAAGAAACATTAGAAGTTCATAAATCTATAATTAATTTATTGACTTGGATTGACCCTTACATTGTAAAGCTTGTAGCGGACAGCGATAAAATACATACGAGAAAGCGAAAAATATTTAACACCGGATCACCGTCTATTAAACTTTTAGTGGCTTTTCACACTATAGTAATGCAGTTTCAAAATCAGTAATAATGAAAAACTTTTGTTTATTGGCATCGATTGCCGTTTTAGTTTTAGCATGTAAGGCCAATACCGAACTTTTGCAGGAACATTCATTAGTTGCAGTAGATTCGATATACAGTAAGAATTTAAATGAGTATCGAAAACATAACGTGTATTTACCGCGCGGTTTTAAAACTACCCACAGGTATCCCATCATTTTTGCAACCGACGGAGGAACGGATATCAGTGAGACAAAAGAGTTATTAGATTCATTAATCAGTAAACAAATTATTAAGCCTCTGATCTTTATTGCCAGTTTTTCAAATACAAAAATTGCAGACAGCAGCCTTGTAACAACCAGTGATGGCAAAAAGTTTATTTAGATTATCGAAACTTTGAATACATCAATGATTATGGAAGTATTACAAAAGATTCTGCCTTAGCTAAACGATTCAATAATCATAAGCGGTACTTTGCGGATGAGCTCATAAAGTACGTAGAGAATAAGGACAATCAAAATAACGATAAGTACGGCAGATACTTTTATGGAGTGTCGAACGGAGCTGGATTTGGAGTAAGTTTATTGAACAGTAATCCCGAGATAATTGGCACATATTTTTGCTTTTCGATTTTTGGTGGCGACATTAGTACAAATCCATGGAATGAAAAAACTGTCTATCCAAATTTGTACCTAAGATATGGTAGCGCAGAACCAGTTTTCTTAAAATCAGAGGCGGAGTACTTAACTGCGAAATATAAGGAGTCAAACTCGTTTATAGAAGTAAAGGAATTTACAGGCGGACACTACGACAGTTTATGGAAGACAGAATTGAGCGAAGTATTAAGTCGTGTTTTAAAAAGAAGCTAAAAAAGCGTAAAAAATTGAAATAGTCCAATCTATTCTGATAGCTGGTAGTTGTATAAAACTAAAATTTGGTCTAGAATGGGGCGTGATTTTTTATTTCCATCGATATTGAGTACCGATTTCCCAGCCCCGACAGACGTGGAAAGCGCGTAAAGCAAAACGGGGCTTTTTTGCCGAAAGCTGCGGCGACTGAAAGAAGCCGTTAGCTGCACGTGCAAAATACCCCGTTTTGGTGCGTACTTGGAACAAATGGCGGGAAAAGCTGGACGGAAGAAGGAAAGATTTCGAGATTTCGAGATTTAAAGATTTAAAGATTAGAAAATAGGGGATTTCCTAATTACTTTCGGACTAATTTCAACACGTGCGAACCTGCGGCGGTGGTGCATTTTGCAAAATAGAGTCCGGCGGGATACGAAGCTGCATCGATGATAACCTCAGACGAATTAGGTGTTAGCACTAACACTTGTCTGCCGGAAACATCGTGTACGCTTATTGTTTGAATGTTTTGTTCCGACTGTATTTTCCAGTTTCCATGCGATGGATTTGGGAACGCGAGAAGGCTTGCTTGTTGTGCGAAAGTATTGGTATTGAGTATTGTTCCTGGATTTACCGAGAAATAGATATTATCGAAATACACGATATCTGAAACCAAATCGGAACTGGTTCCTAACTTAAATTGGAAAAATTTGGTTTTATTGAATCCTAGATTTTGGAAAAAACTCAAGAGCACATTAACCGACTGCCACGCACCTTTAACCAACGTTCCGTTACTTCCTGTTGGCGTTAACTCGTAATTGTACTCCACGACTCCACCGTTATTGGCAATTAAAATAAAACGAATCTCGCTAAGTACACGACAAAAATTGTATTAAATTAATTTCCAGCTT
>NZ_NOXX01000208.1 GCF_002251775.1 Flavobacterium aurantiibacter | reverse complement strand
TTGTTGAATGCTTAACCGCAAAGGCCGCAAAGACTTACGCAAAGTTCGCAATGCGGAATTTTTGGAGTATTAAGATCGGAGTAATAAGTATTTAAACTTTGATGCGATCACCAATTACTGTATCGTTTTGCCCAACTGAACCTAAATATCGTGGGAGCCTGAACGTGTTGAAAGCNTAAAAAGCTTTTACGTGAGCGGCTCGAAGGCAAACATGGTGTACATTGTGATAAACTTTGTGGAACATTGTGCTCCATCGGTCCGCAAGCTTGTTGAATGCTTAACCGCAAAGGCCGCAAAGACTTACGCAAAGTTCGCAATGCGGAATTTTTGGAGTATTAAGATCGGAGTAATAAGTATTTAAACTTTGATGCGATCACCAATTACTGTATCGTTTTGCCCAACTGAACCTAAATATCGTGGGAGCCTGAACGTGTTGAAAGCTAATCTTTCAATCTTTTAATCTTTTAATCTTTTAATCTTTTAATCTTTTAATCTTTTAATCTTTTAATCTTTTAATCTTTCAATCTTTCAATTTTCACTACATCACTTCGGTTGACCACAAAGGCACAGAGTTCACAAAGTTTTTACACGATGTCAAAAAAGCGTTATTTTTTCCTTTATACCTCTATTTCAATTTTTTCACTTTTTTAAATCTTTTCAATTTTTACTACAACAGTTTGGTTGACCACATAGGCACAGAGCTCAAAAAGGATTAATGATATCCAATGGGTAGATCTTATTTCTTACCGTTATTTCTTTTTCGCTTTTTTAGCTTTTTTCTATTTTTTCCTTGCGCAGCTTTCCCGCGCGAACGGGTGCAGCGGTATCCTTTTTTGCGCTTCGATACTTCCACTACTTTTTGCGCAAAAAAGATAAAGCGGAACACGTGNATAAACGGCTGCCTACTTCGTTAGATTTTTTTGCGATACTACAGTATCCCAAAACAAATCTGCCTTGTAATCAACCATTTATCTGTTTTCTGACTTCAATTTTTAAATCAAACTCAGGTTATAAACACAAACCCGCACGAGCTTCCGTTGGTCGCTGTGCGGGTTTGGTTTTTATTTGGCTTTTTGTTTTGGCAGGCTTTTCGCTGCAACCCGGGCTGCATCATCCGAAACAAAAAAAGCTGCCTTTTGGTGAGGCAGCTTTTTTTAAAATCTTTCGAAACAGGAATTACTTCTTGGCTTCGTTTTTCTCAACCGTTACCGCTTTTTCAACAGCAACGTTTGTTCCGTCTTGTTTAGTTACTTCGGTAGTTGTAGTAGTTGTATCGCCTACCGTTTCTGAAACTACCGTTTCTTCTGCTGCAGAAATGATTTTACAATTGCTGTTTTTACAACCTTTAGCCTTACATTCTTCGATGCTCATAGACGCACAGTTTGCCGACATTTCTTTACAGCAAGATGCGGCCACTTCTTTTGTTGTTGCATGACCTTGACCCAATAGTGGTGCAATAACCAAACCAACTAAGCAAGTTAATTTGATTAAGATGTTCATCGACGGGCCCGAAGTATCTTTAAATGGATCACCAACGGTATCACCAGTTACTGCTGCTTTGTGCGCGTCTGAACCTTTGTAGGTCATTTCACCATTAATTAGTACACCTGCTTCAAACGATTTTTTAGCGTTGTCCCAAGCACCACCGGCGTTGTTTTGGAAAATAGCCCAAAGTACGCCCGAAACGCAAACACCAGCCATATAACCTCCTAAAGCCTCGGCACCCATGGCAAAACCAAGGATAATTGGCGTAATAATCGTAATGGCTCCTGGCAACATCATTTCGCGAAGTGCTGCCTTTGTAGATATATCCACACATTTTCCGTACTCTGGTTTTCCAGTACCGTCCATAATTCCCGGAATTTCACGGAACTGACGACGAACTTCGTTAACCATATCCATGGCAGCTTTACCAACCGATTGCATCGCTAAAGCAGAGAATACTACCGGAATCATACCACCTACGAAAAGCGCAGCTAGTACGTCGGCCTTGAAGATATTGATCCCGTCGATACCTGTAAATGTTACGTAAGCAGCGAAAAGCGCTAGAGCAGTAAGTGCTGCAGATGCGATTGCGAAACCTTTACCCACGGCAGCCGTCGTGTTTCCTACTGAATCTAACACGTCGGTACGCTGACGAACTTCTTTTGGCAATTCGCTCATTTCAGCGATACCACCCGCGTTATCGGCAATCGGACCGAAAGCATCGATCGCTAATTGCATTGCTGTAGTAGCCATCATAGCCGATGCAGCAATAGCCACACCGTAGAAACCTGCTAGCGCGTAAGCACCCCAGATTGCAGCCGCAAATAAGATTACAGAACCAAAAGTTGATTTCATACCAATCGCTAAACCAGCAATAATGTTGGTTGCAGCTCCTGTTGATGAATTTTGTACGATACTAAGTACCGGTTTTTTACCTAAAGCTGTGTAGTACTCGGTGATGGCAGAAATAAACAGACCTACACCTAAGCCAACTAAAGTAGCATAGAATACGTGACGTGATGGGATTTCTTTGATACCTTCTCCGAAGAAGTTCATTGAAATAGTTTCTGGCAACATCATATCGATAAGGAACCAGCAAGCTACTACAGTTAAACCTAACGAAACGTAGTTTCCTAAGTTCAAAGCCGCCTGAACCTGTGCTTCTTTAGCGTCGTTGCTCTTGATACGAACAAAGAATGTTCCGATGATCGAAGCCAAAATACCAACACCTGCGATTACTAGAGGCAAGATAATTGGTCCGAGACCTTCGAAATTATCGGTAAATGGCGTACCCGATGCGTCGGTCATATCTTTAATGATGTAGTTACCCAATACCATAGAAGCTAAAACGGTAGCAACATACGAACCGAATAAATCGGCACCCATACCGGCTACGTCGCCCACGTTATCACCTACGTTATCGGCAATTGTCGCTGGGTTTCTCGGATCGTCTTCCGGAATTCCTGCTTCAACTTTACCTACTAGGTCGGCACCAACGTCGGCAGCTTTAGTATAAATACCACCACCTACACGTGCAAAAAGTGCAATCGATTCCGCTCCAAGTGAAAAACCTGCAAGCGTTTCGAGTACTAATGTCATATTATCGTAAAATGATTTTCCTTCAACGCCCATGAACTGGTTTAGGAATATCAAGAAGAAGATGCTCAAACCAAGAACAGCCAAACCAGCAACGCCAAGACCCATTACCGTACCTCCACCGAAGGAAACTTGTAAGGCTTGTGGCAAGCTTGTTTTAGCAGCTTGTGTAGTTCTTACGTTTGAGTTTGTAGCGATACGCATACCGATGTTACCGGCTAAAGCAGAGAAAATTGCACCGAAAACGAAAGCAACAACAATCATCCAGTGTGAAGTTTCTACCAATTGCGACACTACAAAAAGTGCTACAGAGGCAATAACTACAAATACTGCCAATATTCTGTACTCGGCTTTAAGGAATGCCATTGCACCTTCTTGAATACTTTTAGAAATTTCTTGCATTTTGGCGTCGCCAGCGTTTTGTTTGTTTACCCATAACGCTTTAACTCCCATAAATACGAGACCTAAAATTGCCATTACAAGCGGCAAGTAAATCATTAGTTTGTCCATTTTTAACATTTTAAAACGCGCAAAAGTAATAAATCGATGTTAAAGTAAGGCATGTTATTTGCATTATACGCCTTGCTCGAAACTAATCGATTGCTTATTAGAGTTTTACACGATTTTTTCGCGCACGATTTTTACGGCCCGGATAGCAGCGAAAAGCCTGCCTAAGTGCGGTTGCTGCAAAAAGCGAAAAGTTTTTGCGACCAGCGGAAGCACAAAATCTTTGCGCACTTTTTGCCAACCGGACGCGAGGCAGCTTGTAGCGTATAGCCGGAATAGCCGCATAAATAAACCTGATTTCTAATTGATCGTAGAAATCAGGTTTAAAACGAAGTGATTTTTGTGTTTAGAAATAAAATCCGAAGGCACCTTTTATCGCGAAATTCGTGGAACCGGGCGCAATATAGCTGCCGCGCCACGCAAACTCGATGCGGAACACCTTAAAAATGTTACCGATACCCGCATTGTACTCCCAATAAAGATCTTCGGGCGCTTGGTAGATGAGTCCGCTTGGCTCGTTGATGACGCGATTATCTTGCGAAATAGTTCCGTAAACGCCTTTAATACCCACGGTTTCGCGCCAATTTAATTTACGCATGAACGGAATTCGCGAGAAAATTCGTCCGCCGAAATTGTGTTGCAACTGAAACGTCGCGTAGGTATCGGCTTGAAACTCGTAGAAATCCAAGCAATTAAAGGTGTTTTCGATGGTAAAATACGTTTGGTTACCGGGAACGATGCTCATTAATCCGAGCGGAACGTAGCCGTAGGTTTTTCCGAGTTCGGTGATTACGTCTAGGCGACCAATACCGCCAATATTCATAGGTTGTTTCGCGTATAATTGAATTCTTTGATACTCGAAATCGGAATTCATTACCCCTTTCAAACCCTGGGTGTAGTTAACAAAAACGCGGGTAAACGGACTATCGACAATGCTGCGCTCAACGCCATAACCCACGGTTTTACGTCGCGGTGTATAATCCAACAAAACGTTAGCTTCCGATTGCGTAGTGCGTTCTTTAATTTGTGTGCGATTGAGATCGGTGTAATACGCTAAACTGAACGTTTCGTTTGCAGAAACCAGCGTTCGGAAACTATAACCGGCAGAAAACGTCAGGTTTTTGATTGGTTCGATTTCGAACGACAGGTTGGTTAGGTTAATGTTGGTTAGGTTGCCGTTGTTTCCGCTGACGAAGAGTGCAGAGCTGGCAAAACTGCGGCCGAGTATGTCGTTCGTGGTTGTTAAACTGGCACCGATTTGCTCGATATCGCGTCGGTTTCCGCCTTGAATGATGAGTCGGCTTTTCGGATCGATCAGGTATTTACCCGACACGCCGTATTTGAATTTATTATCGCTAAAACCGTAGGCACCGTAGGCTTGTATGCGCCAGCGATCGTTTGGTCCGAAGTAGGTTCGACCGCCAAAACGAAGGCGAATTCCTTCGACCTCGTTGTAACCCAAGGTTGAGAAAATAGGTCCGAAATCGATGTTGCCTTTCTGAATATAACCACTTCCGAGAATGGCCACCAAATCGTACAGCTGTTTAAACTTTTTGTTGGTTTTAAGCGTGTCGAGCATTTTGTAAATGCCCTTTTCGTCTTTATTGAGTTCTTCGAAGCGGTTTTCTTCCCAAAACTCGTCGGAACGATTATAGGCTTCTTCGTTGTAGTAGTTCACTTTTTCTTTGTAGAATTCGTCGGGCAACTCTCTATTGAATACGTGATTCTGGTACATGGTTGTTCGCTTGCCATAAACACCTTTCGATTTTTCCTTTTTGTTGAGTGCGAAATCGGTGAGCATGTAATCGCGGGTGAGTAGGAATACCGAATCGTTTAGTACATCGAATTGTTGCTCGATGTAAATTTCTTTCACCCAGTTAATGTTGGCACTTTTAACCACTTGCATGTTAATATCTTTGATGGCCCAAGTGGTATCGTTCACCCAGAAATCGCCTTTAAAGGTGAGTTCGTTTTTGCGGCGTGGGTAATAAACAATGTTGTAGCACCATTTTTTATCGATAAAAGCACTGTCGGCCAGTACGTAATTGTAAACATCGATTCCTGTTCTCGACAAGGGCGATGTAAATGCTTTATCGTAGAATTTCAGGTAGTTTTCGTAGATGTCGTACTCGTTGTACAAATCTTTGATGAACGCAATAATTTGCTGATTGGTGGAGAAACCGGAATTTTTATTGGCGATGAGTTCGTCTTTTACTTTTGATTTGGTATTGTCGCCATACACTTTTGAAATGGCTTCGTTGATAAAGATGGGCAGGTAGGTTTTTCCGGTGATTTTTGACGTATCGACGGAGTTGAAAATGAACTCCATTCCTTTAAAAATGCGACTTTTCATGAATGCGCTGTCGATGGTATTCATGTCGAATTCGACTTTTTCGTATTTATCCATCTGGTATTGTTTGAACATACGCAGCCCGTTTTTGCGTTTACGAGCCCAGATTTTACGAAGGATATCGATTGCCGGATTGTTTTTCTTGGACGTTTTTCCGGAATAGAGTTTTACTTCTTGAAGTTCTTCGACGGATTTGAGCACGATGTTCATGTCGTAATTTACGGCTTTATCGAGTTGAATTTCGACGGTTTCGTAGCCGTAGAACGAGATTTGAAGGACTTTTCGGCTTTCGTTCGATTCGAGGTAGAACCGACCATCGTCGTTGGTGATCACACCTTCGGAGGTTCCTGGAAATCCGACGGTAGCGTAGGCAACGGGTTTATTTTTTTGATCGACAACGATCCCGCTAACTTTAGTTTGCGCGAGTAGTGTATTTAGGGAAAGGAGTGTAAAGAGGGCAAGGAGAACTTTGTTCATGGTAGAGAGATAACAACTAACGGGCGCCAAAGATAGCTAATTTGGTATTTGAGTGATGTTAAGGAATAGTTGGGTTGGGGATGAATGATTTGGTGTTTGGTGCTACAAATGATGTGTATTTAAAACTGCGATTTGTTTTGATTATTGTTGGAGATTTTGAGATTGAAAGATTGAAAGATTGAAAGATTGAAAGATTGGGAGATTGGGAGATTGGGAGATTGGCCTTCGACAGGCTCAGGCACCAACCTTCGACAGGCTCAGGCACCTTTGGAGCACAATGTTTCACTAAGTATTCCACAATGGGCACAACGCCGGAATAGCCGAAATCAGGCAATAGTTTTAAGCGCACAGAAAACGCCGAAGCTCACAGAATTTTGTGGAATGTTTGGCTGATGAAGAAAACACAGAACGCATCAAACCGTTTGAAAAATTGTATCGGCCTTCGACGCACTGTTTTCGACACGCTCAGGCAACTTTGGCGCACAACGCCGCAATAGCCGAACACAGGCAATAGTTTTANAGATAAAGCGGAACACGTGACGGCGTGAACCACTTTTGCGCAGCGATGACTCGTTTGCCGGCGCGCCCAAATAAAGTACAATAAAAAAGCGCCCGGAAGAGCGCTTTGTAAGATTTCGTTCCAAATTCTACGTTGACAGTACGTTATGGGTTAAAAGTCTTTAACTAGGTCGAAATCTTTTTCTAAGGTACGCATTAATTCGTTCGAAAAAACATTTAATGTGCTTTTTTTCAATTATTTAACGATTTTATTTTTCGAGCCAAACTTTTCGCAGTATGCAGTTTCCACTTTGTAAACAGTTGTTAAAACAGCAAGTGATAATCGGCTTTTTTGAGGTGTTTACAGTAAATTATACCAAAAAAATAAAAACCCAAACTGCATTAGTGCACTCGTTTTACACCCATCGTTACGTTGAAAATTGTTGAAAAATCGACTGAAAAAACATGTGTCACTTTTTGTTAGAATTGGGTTTACAAAGCGGAAATCAGCTACTTTTGCAAGAAACTAACACCCATGAAAAACGTTGCATTGCACGCGCTACACGAGCAATTAGGCGCCAAAATTTTGCCTTTTGCCGGATATAATATGCCCATAACTTACGAAGGCGTTAATGCCGAACACGAAACCGTTCGAAACGGCGTCGGCGTGTTTGATGTTTCGCATATGGGCGAATTTCTCGTATCGGGTCCAGGTGCCTTACATTTAATACAATACGTTTGCAGCAACGATGCGGCAACTCTGGAAATTGGCCGTGCGCAATATTCTTGCTTCCCTAACGGTAACGGCGGTATTGTCGACGATTTGATTGTTTATCGCATTAAAGAAGAACAATATTTACTTGTTGTAAATGCCTCTAACATCGATAAAGATTGGGCGTGGATCAACCAGCACAATACTTTTGGTGCCGAGCTTAAAAACTTATCCGATAACTATTCGCTACTGGCCATCCAAGGACCTAAAGCGGTTGAAGCGATGCAAGCATTAACATCGGTAAATTTGGCTGAAATTCCGTATTACCATTTTGTTGTAGGTCCGTTTGCAGGTATCGAACACGTTATTATTTCGGCTACTGGTTACACCGGATCTGGAGGTTTTGAGATTTATTGCAAGAACGAAGAAGTCGAACAACTTTGGAACCGTGTCTTTGAAGCAGGTGCAGCATACGGAATCAAACCAATAGGACTTGCCGCACGCGACACCCTGCGTTTGGAAATGGGGTATTGTTTATACGGAAACGACATAGACGACAGCACCTCACCCATCGAAGCTGGTTTGGGTTGGATCACGAAATTTTCTAAAGATTTCATCGATAAAGAGCGCTTAGAAGCACAGAAATCGGCAGGCGTTTCTAGAAAATTGATTGGTTTTGAATTAACCGAACGCGGCGTTCCAAGACAAGACTACGAAATTGTGAATGAAACCGGTGCCGTAATTGGTAAAGTAACTTCCGGAACAATGTCGCCTTCATTAAACAAAGGAATTGGTCTTGGTTATGTAGAAACTGCTTACGCAAAAGTGGGTACTGAAATTCGCATTCGCATTCGTAAAAATGATGTAGCAGCACAGGTAGTTAAATTGCCTTTCTACAGCAAATAAGATGGGGAGAAATTTCTGGGTTGTCGCGCTATGTGTGCTTGTAAACTTCGCGTGGTCGCAGCAATTGGTTTATTGCGAGCGCTTCGAAGCCATGGTTAACTTTTTAAAAGTCAATCACTTGCAACCAAAACCCATTGATGAAAACCTAAGTAAATACCTGTTCGACGGTTTACTAACCGACTTGGATCCCAATCGGAGTCTGCTGTCGAAAACCGATTACGAAGAGCTCTCTGGATACCGAACGCAATTACATACTTCGCTTTTAAAAAAAGACTGCTACTTTACCGAATTGGTGTGGAATATTTACGTTTCTGCATTGAACAGGAAGTTGCTGTATTTTAAAAACATTGATGCATCATTATTGCGAACCGAAGGCAGCGAAACACTTCGATTTTCGACCGAGCCTTTTGAATTTGATGTCACGGTAGAAGATCTTCCAAAGCTGTGGAACAAACGTATTAAATACATTGCCCTAGATGAAGTTGCCCGCTTGAGCAAAAATAAAGATTCGCTTGCTCCTTTTGTGGAAGAATTAGCGGCAGCAAAACGTTCAGAAATTGTTGCACGCGAAGTTTGCCGTATAGAGAACATCCTCAATAAGCAAGGAGAATTGAATGAGGAAATTGCCGAAACGCTCCTCAATTTAATCGGTTCGTATTTTGATCCGCACACCAATTACTTCAATGCCAGCGAGGCTAAGAGTTTTATGTCGGGATTGGCCACTGCAAACAAGAGTTTCGGACTCATGCTTGAGCTCGATGAAAAAGAACAACTAATTGTTGTTGGAATTTTGCCGGGCAGTTCGGCAGCTAAAGTTCCGGGAATTCAGCCAGGCGATATCATTCGGAAAGTTCGTTTGCCGAAAACGGGTTTCGAATACGATACTGCTTGTAGCAATATGGAACAGTTGGCAATTATCATCTATGGAGAGGAAGAAGAAGAAGTTACTTTTGAAATTGAAAAACAAGATCAGCGACGTGAAAAAGTTACGTTGACTAAGAATTTAGTTCCGTCGGTAGAAAACACACTTACTGTTTTTGTTTCTGAAACTTCACCGAAAGTAGCGTATATTAAAGTGTCGAGTTTTTACAGCGATTTTGACGGCAGTAATCGTGGACTTACAGCCGATTTTCTCGATGCGCTTTTAAAATGTGAAAACGAAAAAATAAAAGGATTAATCATTGATTTATCGGGCAACGGCGGCGGTAGTGTCGACGAAGCGCATCGGCTATCATCGCTATTTATTGAGGGTCCGGTGGCATACAGTTCCGATAGAAACGGCCAAATTAACTATTATCAAGACTTAATACCGTTCTATAAACCAGACTATCCCATTGCGATCATCACCGATGGAACTTCGGCATCTGCTAGTGAATTCTTTGCCTCTTCTATGCAAGATTACGGGAAGGCAATTGTTTGTGGAACCGCTTCTTGCGGAAAAGCAACGATGCAATTTATAACGCCGATAGACAAACGAAGCAACAGCGATTTGTGCAAGGTAACTGCTAGAAGTTTTTTTAGACCAACTGGCGAGACGATTCAGAAGAAAGGAATCGTTCCCGATATCGAGTTGCCTACGCTCTATAATAATGTAATCAGCAGAGAAGCAAACTTTGAAACGGCTTTGAGTATTCCAAAAATACAAGTGCCAAAACCCAATGGTTTGCGTAAGTTTCGAAAACTAAAGTCGCTCAGAAAGAAAAGTTTAGCACGTATTGCCGCTTCACCCTATTTTAATGAAGTGCAACGAGTGAATCCGCTTATTGAAAAATTAGCGAATGGTGAAAACAAAGAAATTCCATTAAAGTTTCAGGCTATTTACGAACAAGTTCACAGCATCGATCAGCTTTACGCAGAAGTTGTTGCATTGGACAAGCTGGAAACCGACGTAAAATTTAAAAATTTAAATATTGATAATCAGAAGATTGAATCCGATCCGTTTAGTATAGAATTGAATAAAATGGCTTTAGATGAAGTGCGCCGAAATTTTAGATTAGCGGAGGTATATCGAATTCTGAAAGATTATATCGGAAAATAAAGAATTGACGGCAATGGTATTTGCAGCATAATCTAGCAAATCTTATTTTTGACCGTTTTTTGAAAATACAACTATGGGAAGAGCATTTGAGTTTCGCAAGGGAAGAAAAATGAAAAGATGGTCGGCGATGGCCAAAGCATTTACACGTATCGGTAAGGATATCGTTATGGCTGTAAAGGAAGGCGGACCTAATCCCGACGCCAACTCGCGTTTACGTGCGGTAATTCAGAACGCTAAAGCGGCGAATATGCCGAAGGAAAACGTAGAGCGCGCAATTAAAAAAGCAACTGAAAAAGATACCGCGAATTACAAAGAGGTACTTTTTGAGGGCTACGCACCGCACGGAATTGCTATTTTAATTGAAACAGCAACCGACAACAACAATCGTACGGTAGCGAATATTCGCAGCTATTTCAATAAATGTAATGGAACATTAGGTACACAAGGTTCGGTAGAATTTATGTTCGATCATACCTGTAACTTCCGTATTCCTAAAAACAACATTGATCCAGAGGAACTTGAATTAGAACTGATCGATTTTGGTGCAGAAGAAGTTTTCGAAGACGAAGACGGGATTTTGATCTATGCACCTTTTGGCAGTTTTGGTGCCATTCAGAAAGAACTTGAAAATCGCAATTTAGAAATTTTAAGTTCTGGTTTCGAACGCATTCCTCAGGTTACTAAAGCATTGACACCGGAACAAGTTGCCGATGTAGAAAAACTTTTGGAAAAAATTGAAGAAGACGATGATGTACAAAACGTATATCACACTATGGAAGAAGCTGAATAGCTCGTTTTAAATTTCAAATATCCCCAAGGCTGCAAGAAATTGCGGCCTTTTTTATGAGATAAATCTGTGCTTAAAAATTATTTTTTTAGCTAGTTTCCAATTCGCTTGAATTGAAATGCAATCGTTGTCGAGTCGTCGGAAATATCGGCTTTGATGTCGTTACCTGTTTTGAAATATCGGATTTGTTTTGGGAATTCGTTCTTATTATTTCGGCAGGTAAATGAGGTATCGGTTTGCTGTGTAAATTCAAAACGTGTTTCTTTTTTCTCGCTTGGCATTCGAACAACGTACTCCCAGTCGTTTTTGCCTTTCTCCAGCTGCAGCAACTCTTTAAAAACCGTGTCGGTTCCTTGTAAGGTATACCCCATACCACGAAAAAGCGAATCGTTTATTTTGTGCCACTCTTCAAAAGTTCGCCGACCGGCTTGCTCGTTCGTGCGTTCCCAATTACCTATTAACCAGCCGAAAACCGGGCGATTCTGAGTTTTTGCTTCTTGTTTTCGATCCGAGCAAGCGATCAAAATTATTCCAAAAAATGCAGCGCCTAAAAAATACCAATAATGACTCTTTTTCATCGCAGAATTTAGTTATAACTTACTCATTAGCAACAATTTCAATAGTATTTTCTTCAATGGTTACTGACGATTCAAAATCCATTGTTGTTGTGTGAATACCGTAAACCAACCAACCCGAATCGTGAATCAAGGCCGAGGTGTAAATATCTCCTGATACTTTCATGTCCTTAGAAAATTCAAAATCCTTTTTGGCACCCATCGATTTTGTTAGCGAGTCAATATAATCACCCATAACTTTTTTCAATGCTTCACTATCAAAAATTTGCCTGCATCGAATAATATAATTGTCGTCCTCTTCAATAATTTCATCTAAAAATAGCGTCAAATCTGTCTCAATTTCTGAGCCTGTCAAAGGAAAAGGGATTGGAATTTTGTTGGTTATCTCTTCTCCCAATTTGACTTTTATACCATGAAAAAAGTGAAATTGCTGTATATCTTTTATCGCAGCTGATTCGATATACTCGCGTGAACAAAATGAATTTTCGAGATTTTTTATTAGCTGCTTTAACTCCGGCTTTTCCGTCGAAATATCTTTAGAAATCTTTTTAAAAACTTCACGGTAAAATGCGCTTATTTCTTCCCAGTTGAGCAACTCTGCGAAATCACCTAGTTCTGAGATTTTATATATGAACTTTACATCTTTAGATAAATCGTTAAGTTTTTGATACAGTTCATTGTTCTCACTTGATTTACAGTACAAATACTTCCATTCTATTGTATAACTATTTGCAGTAGAATCTAGTACTGTAACAGCTACACGACAGTTTATCACATTTGTTTTTGTAGTATCAGTTCCTTTTATCTTATACTTTGTCTTTTCGAGATCATAAATCTGTTTTTCTCCTTTATTCCAGTAGGCAATCACTTGTACTGTAGAATCAGCTTTATTGATTTGCGCCGAAACTGCATTAGCAGCTAAAAAGAAAACGAACATCAAAAGAAAACTTTGAAAATGCTTTTTGGAAAAACAGACCATCATAGTACCGACGTTTACTATTTTACAACGACGAACTATGTCGCTACAAATAACATTATATGTGCCTAAACTACAATTAATTTCGAAATACTAAACAAGATTCTCGCACATTTTTAGTCAATTACTACCAACAAAAAAAGTCTCCCGAAACGAGAGACTTTCCTATAAACCTATTGTTTCTTACATGTGAATCGGTCGGTTTGCAGAACTTGCTAAAGCCGCTTCTTTTACCGCTTCTGCGTACGTTGGATGTGCGTGACTCATTCGCGCAATATCCTCTGCCGATGCACGGAACTCCATAGCAGTTACGGCTTCAGCAATTAAATCGGCTACACGAGCACCAATCATGTGTACGCCCAAAACTTCGTCGGTTTTTTCGTCGGAAAGTATCTTTACAAATCCGTCGGTGTCGCCGCTAGCACGTGAGCGTCCTAAAGCTTTGAACGGGAACGAACCCGATTTGTACGCTACACCCTTTTCTTTCAATTGCTCTTCGGTGTAACCCACTGCAGCTACTTCTGGCCAAGTGTAAACTACGCCTGGAATCAAATTATAATTGATGTGCGGATGTTGTCCGGCAATCGTTTCAGCTACAAAAACACCTTCTTCTTCTGCCTTGTGCGCCAACATAGCTCCAACAACTACATCGCCAATAGCGTAAATGTGTGGTTGCGCTGTTTGCAATTTATCGTTAGTTTCTACTTGTCCTCTTGCGTTTACAGTAATTCCTGCTTTTTCAAGATTCAAACCGTCGGTGTAGGCACGGCGACCCACAGAAACCAGAGCATAATCGCCCACAAGTTCTACTGTTTGTCCTTTGGCGTCGAGAGCCACTACTTTTACTTCGTTACCCTTGCGCGAAACTTCTTGCACTTTATGCGACGTGTAGAATTTCATGCCTTGCTTCTTGAAAACTTTGGTAAGCTCTTTTGAAAGCGCCGCATCCATGGTTGGAATAATTCGATCCATGAATTCGACAACCGAAACTTCAGCGCCTAAACGACGATAAACCTGACCTAATTCTAAACCGATAACGCCACCTCCGATGATCACCAGATGTTTGGGAACTTCTTTCAGTTTCAAGGCTTCGGTAGATGTTATAATACGTTCTTTATCAATACTTATGAATGGTAAACTTGCAGGTTTACTTCCAGTAGCAATAATGATGTTTTTTGCGGATAATACCTCTGAAGAACCGTCGGCTTTGGCAACCGAAACTTGATGCGCATCTACAAACGAACCTACACCTTCAAAAACAGTGATTTTGTTTTTGTCCATCAAGTACTTAATTCCACTTACGTTTTGGTCGACAACCGATGCTTTGCGCGAAATCATTTTTGCAAGATCGAAAGAAACTTGTCCGCCTACCGAAATACCGTGGTCTTCCAGATGGTGAATCGCATCGTAATAATGGTGCGACGAGTCGAGCAACGCTTTCGAAGGAATACATCCTACGTTTAAGCAAGTTCCGCCTAAAGTGCTGTATTTCTCAATGATAGCAGTTGAGTAACCCAATTGTGCGCATCTGATTGCAGAAACGTATCCGCCCGGACCCGATCCAATGACTACGACGTCGAAAGTATTCATAAGTGTTTTTTTTGATTAAGCGTTGCAAATTTAGGGTTTTGAACGATTTGTTTTTGAAGACAAGACGTTTTTAGATGCTAAAAAATCGTGAATTTCTCAAGGAGCGTTTTTTGCGAATTTCCGATGTCGGATTTGCACGCATACTAAAACGCCAAAACGTGCGAACGCTTCACTTCGTTGATCTTGAAAATGCTGTGTGTACTTGCGATATAATCGATTGTTGTTAGCTTTTCGACCAAGAATTTCCGATACGCTTCCATATCGCGAACGGCAATTTTAAGAATGTAATCGTAGTCGCCACTTACGTGATAACACTCCAAAACCTCGGGCAGCAACGAAACGGCTTGCTCAAAACCGGTTAACAACGCTTGCTTATGTTGCTGTAATTTGATGTGACAAAAAACCACAAAGTTTTTATCGACACGTACTTGGTCGACTATAGCAACATAGCCTGCAATTACTCCCGATTTTTCGAGCTTTTTGATGCGTTCGTGAACGGCTGTTGTGCTTAGATTAAGTTTCAAGCTCAGCATTTTGGTGGTTTGCCGACAATCGGTTTGCAAAGCCGTTAGCAATTTTTGATCGAGAGTATCGAGTTTTACTGTTTCCATTCTATTTAGGTGTGATACAAAACAAATTAACAGAAAAATATTCTATTAATTTTATAAAAAATACTATTTCGTTCTAATTTTATTCGCTAATGTAGTTTTTTATTTGGAAACGATTTTAATTTGACGTTCACGCGCAGCCCGGATTGCAGCAAAAGCCTTGGCTAAAGCAGTTGCAGTGCGGCTTACTGTGGCAGAGCGACCCAAGAAGCTACTGCCGCAGTGTAGCCAAACGCAGCTGATGTAGCGAAGCTTGACGCGAAAAGCCGGATAGCTGCCCAAAAACAACAAAGTATGGAGCAATTTAAACCAGCCGATCGCATACAAGACTTGCAATATTTCGGCGAATTTGGTGGCGTAAACCCGTCGATAAGCGACTCGTCGACCTACACTTTTTTGTCGGCTAAAACCATGTTCGACACTTTTGAAGGTAATGCTGAAGGCTGTTATCTGTATTCGCGTCACTCCTCGCCTAGCAATTTGTATCTCGACCAAGCATTGGCAGCGATGGAAGGTACTGAGGCTGCGAATGTTGCGGCTTCGGGCATGGGCGCCATCACGTGCACTTTACTGCAAATTTGCGGACAAAACGATCATATTGTTTCGAGCCGAACCATTTACGGAGGCACTTACGCTTTTCTGAAAAATTTCGCTCCAAAAATGGGAATTACAACTAGTTTTGTGGACATTACCAAACTCGATTTAGTAGAAGCTGCCATAACGCCTCAAACCAAGGTGCTTTACTGCGAAACGGTGAGCAATCCGCTGTTGGAAGTGGCCGACATTGCTGGCTTATCAAAAATCGCTAAAAAACACGGATTATTATTGGTTGTCGACAACACTTTTTCACCTTTGTCGGTAGCTCCTGCTGTTTTGGGAGCTGATATCGTTTGCCACAGTTTAACCAAATACATCAACGGAAGTTCGGATACCGTTGGTGGAGTTACTTGTGCATCGCGCGCTTTTATCGACAGCATGAAAAGTGTAAATACAGGAGCTTCGATGTTACTTGGCCCGACTATGGACAGTTTGCGATCGGCTAGTGTAATGAAAAATTTAAGAACGTTACATATTCGAATGAAACAACACAGTCATAACGCTTTATATTTAGCTACTAAATTTGAAGCCGACGGACTCAAGGTGGTGTACCCCGGTTTGGCGAGTCATCCGAGTCATAAATTGTACGCTTCGATGATCAATCCGGAATACGGCTTTGGCGGTATGATGACTATTGATGCGGGTTCACTCGATAAAGCCAATGAGTTGATGGAACTGATGCAGCTCCGCAATTTGGGGTATTTGGCGGTGAGTTTAGGCTTTTATAAAACCTTGTTTTCGGCTCCAGGAACCTCGACTTCGAGTGAAATTCCGTTAGAAGAACAGCAAGGAATGGGATTATCCGACGGACTTATTCGCTTTTCGATTGGCTTAGACAATGATATTGCGCGCACCTACTGCGAGATGAAAAAATGTATGGAGGAAGTGGGCGTGCTCGAAAAGAGTTTTGCTTAATATTTGGGCAACCCGGCGGCGAAACAATTACATTTCGAGGAAAGCTGCCGAGTTGTTCCTTGTTTAAATCAAAGAATTTTGATGGTCGTATTATTAGCAAACGATGTATGTAAATAGTCTTTCATAAAACCGTAAAGACTTAAATCTTCGTCTAATGTGGGCCAATGAATACCGGTTCCTTGTGCGATGAGTAAGAAATTATCGCGATCAACCGACTTCGCAGTTGACAAACGAGGATATTTAAGCAACGAATCAATTAGTAACTGATTGGTATTTAACGTGATATTAATTAAATCGTTCTCAAAAGCTACAGCAGTGATTTTCAACTGCTTTGCGGCAATAAATTCTTGAATGGGATCGTATTTTTTATCTAAAGTATTCATACCATTTTCGTTTAAGCAAATCTGCGTTTTCTGAAACTATCTTTTTTATTAGCCTCGGTTCTTGTGCATTAAATCCATTAAAATAATCTGATTCAATCGGATCCAACCATATTTTCCCATAACCGTCGCCTTTTTCAACATGCAGATGAACAGGTTCATCGTTCTCATTACTGTAAAAGAAGAACCGAAATCCGTTACTGTAAAAAACCGTAGGCATTCTTCAAAGTTACTAATTTAACTAGTTAAGATAAAATAGTATTGTATTTTTTAAGGGCAACCCGGCGGCAACCGTTCTTCAACTAAAAGTCGCGCCGCCGTCGGGCATTTCGCTGCAAGTTTGCGCACTGCGGGCTATAAAACTAACAACGAACAAAACAGCTGCTTCTGTTAGTCGCACTGTTTTTTTCGTTTTATTAGCCCGCAGTTTTGCAAAGCTTTCCGCTGCATTCCCTGTTGCGGAAATACGTTACCCTTTAAAATCGCGTTTTAAAACCGTTTTCACATTTGTGGCTTTTCTTCCCAAAACGAGCTCCACACCATCGGCAATAACCTCCGCTTCTTTCTTAGCAATAACGCCGTACACCGAAATCAGGTAATTCGCAACAAATTCAGGCGCACCACTATCCACTAAAACCTGTCTGAAAACCTCCGGCGTCGGATTCGGATATGTAATTTTCTTATCCAAAATTTCAGTTAAATAGGCTGCAATATCTTCATACGTTAGCAACTCAGGACCGGTGAGTTCGTATGTTTTATGTTCGTGCCCATCTTCAGTTAGTGCTTTTGCGGCAACTTCGGCAATGTCGTAAACATCCACAAAAGCTGCTTTGCCCAAACCTGCCGGCATAAAAATGATGTTGCGTTGGGTAATGTTCTCGAATTCGTAATTTTTAAAATTCTGTGCAAAAAACGAAGGCCGTAAAATGGTATATGCAAATCCGTCGGCAGCTAACTTCTTTTCCAAATTCAAATGAAACTCGAAATTGTCGCCCATCTTTTCCGAGGCAAAAGCCGAAAAGTAAACTACACGATTAATTCCCTTTTCCTTTAAAAAATCAATGAAAGGCGTAAGCAAGGCTTCAATACCAAATTGCAAAGGCGGTCCCAATAAAAACACCCGATCCACATCGGCCACAGCAGCTTCAAAAGTCGACACGTCGGCAAAATCAAAAGGCACATACTCTGAATACTCATTTGTAGGTAACGGATTTCTACTTGCTAACTTTACTGCAACACGGCGATTGGTGAGCACTTCTGCTAAGGCTTTTCCGTTGGTTCCAGTTGCTCCTGTAATAAGAATTTTCGACATAATACTTGTTTGAAAAATGATACAATAGTTACTTTTAATAACTCAAAAGTAAATAGTAACTTTGCGCCAAACAAGAAGGTACAGCGCTATAACTCGCGCACACAGCAGTAACTAATATGGAAAATCAAGACCTTAAGTCCGAAAAAAAATTCAAAGAATATTTCAATTTGGCAAACAGCAGTCGGAACTTCTCTTGTCCGGTACGCGATGTTGTTGCGCACGTGAGCGATAAATGGTCGCTTTTGGTGGTATATGCATTAGCAGGCGACGGCACCCTTCGCTTTAACGAACTAAAATCAAAAATCGGCGATGTTTCTCAGCGCATGCTTACCGTTACGGTTCGTAAGCTAGAACAAGACGGACTGGTAAAACGTACGATTTATCCCGAAGTACCTCCACGAGTTGAATACCAATTAACAAGCTTGGGTATGGAATTGCTTAACAAACTCGTTCCGCTAATCGATTGGGCGCAAGAAAACAGCAATCTTATCATTTCCAGTCGAAAAAAAGCCGCGAAGTAGTAACCTTAATTTCAATAAAAAAGCCGTTCGAAAAATCAAACGGCTTTAAAAATGGAGTTCTTACGGTTAACCAAGAACTTCTTTAACTTTTTTACCTATTTCAGCAGGAGAATCTACCACGTGGATTCCGCAGGCGCGCATAATTGCTTTTTTAGCAGCAGCTGTATCGTCGGCACCGCCAACAATTGCTCCAGCATGCCCCATCGTTCTACCTTTTGGTGCAGTTTCGCCAGCAATAAAACCAACTACTGGCTTGCGGTTACCATCGGCTTGAATCCATTTTGCAGCATCAGCTTCAAGCTGACCTCCAATTTCGCCAATCATAACAATACATTTTGTTTCCGGATCGTTCATCAACAACTCAACAGCTTCTTTAGTTGTAGTTCCAATGATTGGGTCGCCACCAATTCCGATAGCCGTTGTAATTCCTAAACCTTGCTTCACTACTTGATCGGCAGCTTCGTATGTTAATGTTCCCGATTTCGAAACAATTCCTACAGTTCCTTTCTTGAAAACAAAACCGGGCATAATTCCCACTTTTGCTTCTTCTGGCGTGATCACACCTGGACAGTTCGGACCGATTAAACGGCAATTCTTTCCTTTAATGTAATCGTATGCTTTAATCATATCAGCAACAGGAATGCCTTCCGTGATAGCAATAATAACTTTGATTCCGGCATCGGCAGCTTCCATAATAGCATCTGCGGCAAATGCAGGTGGTACAAAAATGATACTGGTATCTGCGCCAGCTTGTTCAACAGCGTCTTTTACGGTATTGAAAACCGGACGATCTAAATGCGTTGTTCCGCCTTTTCCTGGAGTTACACCGCCTACGACGTTTGTTCCGTATTCAATCATTTGCGAAGCGTGGAAAGTACCTTCGCTTCCTGTAAAACCTTGTACAATAATTTTTGAATCTTTATTTACTAAGACGCTCATTATGGTTGAATTATTTAGTTTATAAAATTGTAGCGCAAAAATAAGGTAAATGCTGTAACTATTGGTTAAATTATTACAGCTTGTTTTTAAAAATTAGTCAAAATAAATGATGTTCGCTGCTTTGTACGGATACTGATAAATGCAAAAACTCAGTTCGGCTTTTGGATAACGCATTTTGAGCGAATCGGCTATTTGTCTATAAACACGAATCTCTGGATATACCACGGTATTGGTTTCGCGGATGTGCCACACGTTAGTTTGAAGAACCGTTTTCGTATCACAGTAAGTGCGTTTTTTCGTTTCAAAAACCTGCAAGTCGGGCGCTTCATCAGGTTTCCCCACACAAATATCAAATTGCTTTAACCTTCCAGAGTAGAGATTAAACGCTAAATAGTTATCGTAATAATCAACGAAACTTAAAAATGGGAGAACTAGTAAAAACAATCCCAGTAGTAGTGTTTTCGGGTGCTTGAAATTGAAATGCAGCGATGCTCTTTCTGTTTTATGGTAAAAAATTAAAGGCAAAATCGCCATCATTAAAATATTCCAAGGCCAAACGATACTATTGTAATCTATTCCAGAAGGTGAAATAAACACCAAAATAAAAATATGCATACCTACTAAAACCCACGCATAAAAGAACTTTTTTCGAGCAAAGAATACTCCGAGAGCGCCAATTACTTCGAACACACCTAGAGCCAAACCGCTGTAATGCACAATGGGTTGTTCGGCTATCGACACATCGAATCCTAGAAATTGATGCAAAATCATTCGTTCCCAGACGTGGAATAAAAAGCCTCCGTTCAATTTATGCAAACCCGAATGCAGATACAAACAAGCCGAGTAAAAAGCCATGTTCGCAGTAAAAAGCGCTGGCTTCTTTCTGTATAAATCAAATAAAATTCCTGTAAAAATAAATTGTAAAATATACGGCTGCCAGCGGTTTTGATCAGGAATTAGTTGAACTATTTCTATGATTATCAAAGAAATAAGCACAATTCGATTTGTAGGCTTTAGCATTAAAAAAAGCAAACCCAACAACGAACCACCAAATAACACGTAGTGCAAAAACGCGGGAAAGGCTGGCATAAAACTAAAGTAAGGCGCCATTGGAAACACATGCGTTCCCAACCAGAGCGGGTAACTCATTAACTTGGTTACTAGCCAAAAAAATAGCGTTAACCGAAAGATTAACGCTACTACTTTATCTTGATTTTGAAAAAATGACATATTAGACGAGTTGGCTAATTTGAGTACCTCTTACCAATTTCTCATCTTTCACTTCCCAAACCACAGCAAAATCAGCCAAAAGAATATCTTCACGCGGATTCTCGATAGTTTTTACGTAATGAGCATAAAAAACAGCAACGTGGTTCTTTTCTTTAACCAGACTTTTAATGCGAACTTTTGATCGCACATAAGCCCTACTCATCTCAGTGGCCAGAGCAACCAAGTCGCTTTTGGTATATGTTTTTTTTCCTGTAGAACTTGTCCAAACAAACTCAATATCGTCGTGTAAATAGGTTGCTAATAACTGACCGTTAATCAACGCATCCGATTTATAGAAATCCTTTATGAATTTTTTGACCGACATAACTATTTTAATTTTTCGACAATTTCAGGAAGTCTCTTTAAATAAGCAAGTTGTTTAAGCTTTTCTCTACTTTCTTCCATCGGAGTTCCGAAGTAACTCTTTCCACCTTCGATGGATTTCGTAACACCAGTCTGCCCCATAATTACTGCTTTCTTACCGATGGTAATGCCGCTTGTAGTTCCAACTTGACCCCAAATCGTTACTTCATCTTCGATAACCACGCAACCTGCAATTCCAACTTGCGAAGCAAATAAGCACTTTTTACCCACAACGGTATCGTGACCAATCTGTATGTGATTATCTAACTTTGAGCCCGCACCAATAGTTGTATCGCCGGTAACGCCACGATCTATTGTGCAAAGCGCGCCAATATGCACATCGTCTTCAATAACTACGCGTCCGCCGCTCTTAAGCTGATCGAAACCTTCAGGACGCTTTTTGTAATAAAAGGCATCAGCTCCAATGATCGTTCCGGCATGAATGACTACGTTATCGCCAATCACACAATGATCGTAAATCACGACGTTTGGGTAGATGATGCAATTTTTCCCGATTGTCACATGATTTCCAATTACTGCTTGTGGCTGTATAATAGTTCCTTCGGCTATTTGCGCCGTTTCAGCAATAGATGCATGAAGCGTTTGAAACGGACGGAAATAATTGGTCAATTTATTGAAATCTCGAAACGGATCGTCACTGATCAAAAGTGCTTTACCTTCCGGACATTCAACTTCTTTATTTATGAGAACAATAGTTGCAGCCGATTGTAGGGCTTTGTCGTAATACTTCGGATGATCCACAAAAACGATGTCGCCCGGTTCAACAACATGAATTTCGTTCATACCCAAAACCGGAAAATCCGGCCGACCTACAAACGTAGTTCCGATGATCTGAGCAATCTCTTCAAGGGTATGTACTTTTGGAAATTTCATGTTATTCTTTTACGCGTTCGATGTACGATCCTGATGCGGTATCTACTTTTATTTTATCTCCTTCGTTGATGAACAACGGCACGTTTACCACAGCACCAGTTTCTAAAGTTGCTGGTTTTGTGGCATTTGTAGACGTATTACCTTTAACTCCAGGTTCAGAATAGGTAACTTCTAAAACAACCGAAGCAGGCATATCAACAGATAAAGGCAAATCGGTTTCTGTATTGATGGCTACCATAACATTCTCACCTTCTTTCAATAAATCAGGAGCATCGAGAATTTTCTTGTCGAGCGTTATTTGTTCGAAGCTTTCAGCATTCATGAAGTGAAACGAATCGCCTTCAGCATACAAAAACTGAAATTTATGCGTTTCCACACGAATATCTTCAATTTTATGTCCTGCAGAAAAGGTGTTATCAATTACTTTTCCAGTGGTTAAGCTCTTTAATTTTGTTCTCACGAAAGCCGGACCTTTCCCAGGTTTTACGTGTAAGAACTCGATAATTTTGTAAATGTCGTGGTTGTATTTAATACACAATCCGTTTTTGATATCTGATGTAGATGCCATTAGTTGATTTATAAGAGTTTTTAATAATTTCCGCTGTAACCTTTCATGATTCCGCGAGATGAATTTTTAATGAAATCCAGAATCTCGTCGCGTTCCGGAGTTGCCTCCATTTCCGCTTCTATAATACTGATTGCCTGAGAGGTATTGTAGTTTTTTTGATAAAGAATTCTGTAAATATTTTGAATTTCGCGAATTTTATCTGTTGAAAAACCGCGACGGCGTAAACCTACCGAATTTATTCCCACATACGACAAAGGTTCTTTTGCGGCTTTGGTGAACGGTGGAACATCTTTTCTAACCAACGAACCACCAGAAATCATCGCGTGATCGCCAATGTGTATGAACTGATGCACGGCTGCTAAACCACCAATAATCGCATAATTACCAACCACTACGTGTCCGGCTAATGCAACGCCGTTAACGATAATTGCATTGTCGCCAATATGACAATCGTGTGCAATATGCGCTGTGGCCATTACTAAACAATTATTTCCCAATACGGTTTGTCTAGAAGCTACGGTTCCGCGGTTTATGGTTACGCATTCGCGGATGGTACAATTATCGCCAATGATAGCCAACGAATCTTCGCCGCCAAATTTCAAATCTTGTGGAACTGCGGCAATAACGGCTCCGGGGAAAATATTACAATTCTTACCGATTCGAGCGCCTTCCATAATGGTTACGTTCGAACCAATCCAAGTACCGTCGCCAATAACTACATTATTATGAATGGTCGTAAAAGGCTCAATCACTACGTTTTTAGCGATTTTGGCTCCAGGATGTACGTATGCTAAAGGTTGATTCATGCTGTTTGTTTTGGATGTTACGCCTTGTCTTTACGTGCAATTTGTGCCATTAATTCGGCTTCGGCAACTAAACGTCCGTTGGCGTATGCATTGGCTTGCATGTGACAAATACCGCGACGAATCGGCGCTAATAAGTCGCATTTAAAGATTAGTGTATCGCCAGGCAATACTTTTTGTTTGAACTTCACATTATCGATTTTCATGAAGAAGGTCAGATAATTTTCTGGATCTGGAACGGTACTTAAAACCAAAATTCCACCGCACTGTGCCATCGCTTCTACAATCAGAACGCCCGGCATGACGGGAGCATCCGGAAAATGACCCACGAAAAACGGCTCGTTCATCGTTACATTCTTCAATCCTAAAACGTGCTGCTCCGACAACTCGAAAATTTTATCGACCAACAAAAACGGCGGACGGTGCGGCAACATACTCATGATTTTATTCACATCCATGAGCGGTTCCTGATTAACATCGACCGTTGGCACTTGGTTACGTTGCTCAATCTTGATCATTTTTGCCAATTTCTTAGCAAATTGTGTATTGATGTAATGACCAGGTTTGTTTGCAATTACTTTTCCTTTCAAACGAACGCCTACCAAAGCTAAATCTCCAATTACGTCTAAAAGCTTGTGTCTTGCGGCTTCGTTTGGATAATGAAGCGTAAGATTATCTAGTATTCCGTTTGGTTTAACCGAAATGCTATCTTTTCCAAAAGCTACTTTCAAACTTTCCATCGTGGCAGGCGAGATTTCCTTATCCACATAAACGATTGCATTGTTTAAATCGCCTCCTTTTATCAATCCGTGTTCTAAAAGCGACTCCAATTCGTGAAGAAAGCTAAAAGTACGCGCATCAGCAATTTCTTTTTTGAAATCGCTCATCGATTTTAAGGTCGCATTCTGTGTACCTAAAACCTTGGTTCCGAAATCGACCATTGCGGTAACTTGATAATCATCGCCCGGCATCACCAAAATTTCACTACCTGTTGCTTCATCGCTGAAAGAAATTACTTCTTTTACCACATAGTATTTGCGTTCAGCATCTTGTTCAACGGTTCCTACTTTCTCAATGGCTTCTACAAAATATTTAGATGAACCGTCCATAATGGGTGGTTCTGAAGCATTTAATTCGATAATTACGTTATCCAAATCACAACCTACACAGGCGGCAAGTACGTGTTCTGAGGTTTGAATTTTTACACCTAATTTCTCCAAATTGGTTCCGCGCTGCGTATTCACTACGTAGTTAGCGTCGGCTTCAATAATTGGACTTCCCTCTAAATCAACGCGAACGAACGTGAAGCCGTTGTTGATTGGCGCAGGTTTAAATGTCATTTTGACTTCCTTACCGGTGTGTAATCCAACACCCGTAAGAGATATTTCTTCTTTAATTGTTTTCTGCTTGACCATCGCCGGACAATTGTGAGCTGTTTGCATGAAGTATTTGCTTTTTCAAGTCTTCTATTTCTTGAAGAATTTTTGGAAGGTTTTTAAAATGAATATATGATTTACTATAATCGGTATACGGAAGTGCTGGACTTCCTTGAACGGTTTCGCCGTCTTTAAGATTTCTGCCAATACCCGATTGTGCCTGAACGCGCACGTTATTGCCTACCATTAAGTGGCCCGCAATACCTACCTGCCCGCCAATCATGCTGTTCTTTCCAATTTTTGTTGAGCCTGCAATTCCGGTTTGCGCAGCGATTACTGTATTTTCACCAATCTCAACATTGTGTGCAATTTGAATTTGGTTATCGAGCTTCACTCCTTTACGGATAATCGTGCTTCCCATCGTGGCTCGATCAATAGTTGTTGCCGCTCCAACATCAACGTAATCTTCTAAAACCACGTTGCCAATTTGTGGGATTTTCTTGTAACTACCGTCTTCTTGCGGAGCAAAGCCAAATCCGTCGGCACCAATAACTACATTGGCATGAATCGTACAAAAATTACCAATCACAGTTTCTGAACATATTCTAGAACCGCTGAAAATAAGTGTATTGTCGCCAATTCGAACATTATCGCCGATAAAAACTCCTGGATAAATCTTTACATTTTCGCCGATTACTACATTTTCACCTACGTATGCAAAGGCACCAAGATAAAAATGAGCACCATACTTCGCTGAAGCGGCGATAAAACTCGGATTTTCAATTCCAGATTTGTTGTGTTTCACCTGATCGTAAAACGACAAAATTTTGGTAAACGCACCGTAGGCATCATCCACTTTTATTAAAGTAGTTGTGATCGGATTTTCGGGAACAAAGGTCGAATTCACAATGCAAATCGACGCTTGTGTGGAGTAAATGTAATTTACGTATTTAGGATTCGACAAAAACGTAAGCGAACCTTCGGTACCTTCCTCGATCTTGGAAAGTCGCGAAACCTCGGCTAACGGGTTGCCAACTACCTCTCCTTCGAGTATTCCTGCTATTTGAGCTGCTGTAAATTTCATTGCGACAAAAATAGAAAATTTTGGTGTCTATTGTTAAATTTCTACAAGAGCTTCGGTTTACACAAGTAGTATTTTACTACTGGCTTCGACAAGGCCTTTAAATTGAGCTGATCGGATACAAAAACAACATCGGCTATTGTCTTGTCTTTCTTCAAGATACATATCGGCTCTTTATCCATCGAATACGCCTGATTCTTGATTTTTCCTTTGTACACAAAATACGAAGCCTCAGCTTTGCTGATTTGGTATTTCTCAGCTACTTCTGCGATAGCTTGCTCCTTATCTGCTGCTGTAAACTTCTCATCGCCCAAACTAATCTTAAGTAAATTCCTGTTCAAAATGCGCTCGCAAAGCTGTTCCAAAACAAAATCGCCACAACTTTGCCACTGTTTTAATGCCATCAATACATCAGTGTCGTCGAGTTTAGAGAACAATTCTAAATCGGCTTCATCAAATTCGGCTGCTGCGCCATTTTTTAGAAAATGTAATAAAGGTTCCGAAGCTTGTAAATTAAAACCTTCGCCGATTACTTGCACGGCACGTTTAAAGATTTGCTGCAACATTAGCTCGGCCACATAACTTGTCTTGTGCAGGTACGCTTGCCAATACATTAATCGTCGAGCAACTAAAAACTTTTCTACCGAATAAATTCCCTTTTCTTCCACAACCAAACGATCGTCGACCACATCCATCATCTGAATCAAACGATCGGCATTAATACTTCCTTCAGCAACACCAGTGTAGAAACTATCGCGTCGCAAATAATCCATTCGATCCATATCTAACTGACCCGAAATGAGTTGCAACATAAATTTGCGCTCGTAATTTCCCGTAAAAATGCGAATAGCTAAATCAAGTTTCCCATCAAAAACACCGTTTAGTGCATGCATGAATTTTAGCGACAAACTTTCGTGATGTACGCCTTTAACGATGCTTTGTTCCATGGCGTGAGAAAATGGCCCGTGACCAATGTCGTGCAATAAAATCGCTAAATACAAGGCTTGTTCTTCTTCCGGACTGATCTCAACACCTTTAAACCGCAATACTCGAACCGCTTTTTGCATTAAATGCATGGCACCCAAGGCGTGATGAAAGCGCGTATGATGAGCGCCTGGATACACCAAATACGAGAGTCCCATTTGTGAAATACGGCGCAAACGCTGGAAATATTTGTGTGCAATTACATCGAAAATCAGCGGGTTTGGGATTGAAATAAATCCGTAAATCGGATCGTTGAATATTTTGAGTTTATTTGAAGAATCGGACATTTGCGAAGAGATCATGTCGCTAAAATAGTTTTTTGCTGCCGATTTTTATTCATTTGAGAACGTATTTTTTCCTTCTGCGAAAGCGAAAATCACAACAACCACCAAAAAAATAAGCGAGCGGGCTTCAGCAATTTCCAAAATGATATATTTGAATCCTAATTTGTTTGTATGCGTTCTACATTTACTCTTCTTCTAACTGTTTTATTTTTAGCTTCTTGCGGAAAAACCGAAACTCGAAATTACCTGAGTTCTGGCGATTACGATGCAGCAATTGATGTAGCAATCGACCGACTTTCAAACAATAAGACTCGGAAAGGGAAGCAAGATTACATTTATATGCTGGAGGAAGCCTTTGCCAAAGCGAAAGAACGCGATTTACGAGATATTGATTTGTTAGTGAAAGACAACAGTCCTGCGAACCTAGAACGCATTTTTGCGACGTATCAACGTCTTAACGCGCGGCAAGAAAAAATTCGTCCGCTGCTACCCCTGCCGCTCCTTAAAGAAAAGCGAGATGCCATTTTTCCGTTCGACGATTACAGCGAAGAAATTGTAAACAGCAAAAATGCTTTGGTTAAATATCTGTACACAAATGCCAAAGCGTTACTTGCCAGTAAATCAAAAGTTGGTGGCCGACGTGCTGCAGAAGATTTGGAATACCTTTTACTGTTATCGCCTGCATATAAAGATGCAGAAAAACTACTCGCCGACGCCATTTTGCTCGGAACCGATTATGTGAGTATTTACACCAAAAATGAAAGTGGGAAAATCATTCCGCAGCGTTTGGAAGCTGATATTTTAGATTTTAGTACCGGCGGATTAAACGATAAGTTCACGGTATATCATTCGAATAGACAGCCGAAAGTGAACTACGATTACGGCATAGTACTTACGTTTAGAGAAATAAATATTTCGCCAGAACAAGTACGTGAACGCCAATTTGTGAAAGAAAAAGATGTGAATTTCGGAAAGAAAAATGTGTACGACGACCGCGGAAGAGCGATAAAAGACTCGCTTGGAAAGAACATTACCGTTGACGATATCCGAAAAGTGACCTGCTCTGTGTACGAGTTCGTACAATTTAAAAACGTACAAGTTGTTGCGAAAGTAGATTTTATCAATTTCACAACCAACCAATTGATAAATAGCTTTCCGCTTGGAAGCGAATGGATTTTTGAAAACGGCTATGCTACTTACAACGGCGACCGACGCGCGGTAGAAAATGATTACTGGCCGTTTTTTGACCGCCGTGCACTACCGTTTCCAACCAACGAACAAATGGTATTGAACTGCTCGGCAGACATCAAACAGAAACTACGATCGGTAATCTTAAACAATCGATTTCCGACAGCACCTTATTGATTCAGCATTCGGTTAACTACCTCCGAATCAATCGACGAATGCGAAGCGGCATAGTTAACTTTTCCGTCTGAAATAACCAATAACTGTGGACTCTCGTGGTGAATACCGTATTTCTCGGCAATATAATTACTGATGCTGCGATACTGCAACAAATCCAAATACAAAAATGTGGCGTTGTTGAACTCCAACGAACGGTTTAATTCTTTCAAAACCGTTTTACTCACGATACAACGTGTGCTGTGTTTTAAAACCACTAAAATACCTTGGTCTTCAAGCTGCGAAGTATCGGTTAAGGCTACCCATGACGCTGTATCTTCCGAAACTGAATTAGAAAAAAATCCCATTTTTGACTGATTTTAAGACGTTTTGTCGCTTTGCAAAGTGAAATTAACGCCATTTTGGCAGCAATTTCAACTTGGCGCATTAGTTGTTCAAAGATGACTAAAATTTTGCAATTATTATGAACCTGAATAAATTAACGACAAAAGCAACCGAAGTGCTACAAAATGCACAGCAGTTGGTATTCAATAAAGGGCAACAATTCATTGAAAACGAACATTTACTGAGAAGTTTACTGGATGTTGACCATAACGTAATTGGTTTTCTGTTAAAAAAAATGAGCGTAAATGTTGACTTGCTTACGCGCCTCATCGACAGTCAGTTAAATACCTATCCGAAGGTTAGTGGAACCGATATTTCGCTCGGACGCACCGCAATTGCGACCTTAAACGAAGCTGAAAAAACGGCAACCGCTATGGGCGACGAATTTGTGGCCACCGATCATGTATTGTTAGCTATCGTTAAATCTAAATCGCAAGCCGGACAAATTCTGCGCGATCAAGGCGTTACCGAAAAAGAACTCGTAGCGGCGATTTCCGAGTTACGAAAAGGCGAAAAAGTGACGTCGCAAAGTGCCGAGGAAACTTTTAATGCACTCGCTAAATTCGCTAAAAACTTAAACGACTTAGCTAAAAGTGGGAAACTCGATCCGGTTATTGGTCGAGATGAGGAAATCAGACGTGTGTTGCAAATTCTAACGCGCCGCACCAAAAACAATCCGATGTTAGTGGGCGAACCCGGCGTGGGTAAAACCGCAATTGCAGAAGGTTTAGCACACCGAATTGTAGCCGGCGACGTTCCGGAAAACCTCAAAAATAAAATCGTTTTTTCACTCGACATGGGTGCACTGATTGCCGGTGCCAAATACAAAGGCGAATTCGAAGAACGATTAAAAGCCGTAGTGAAAGAAGTTACTGCAACCGATGGCGATATTGTTTTATTTATCGACGAAATTCACACACTCGTTGGCGCCGGGGCTGGCGAAGGAGCTATGGATGCAGCAAACATCTTGAAACCCGCTTTGGCTCGTGGTGAACTGCGCGCTATTGGAGCAACAACACTCGACGAATACCAAAAATACTTCGAGAAAGACAAAGCACTGGAACGCCGATTTCAAAAAGTATTGGTCGAAGAACCCGATACCGAAAGTGCCATTTCGATACTGCGCGGGATCAAAGACAAATACGAAACGCATCACCAAGTACAAATTAAGGACGATGCCATTATAGCCGCTGTCGAACTTTCGCAACGCTACATTACCTCACGCTTCTTGCCCGATAAAGCTATCGATTTAATGGACGAAGCAGCTTCGAAACTGCGTATGGAAATCAATTCCAAACCGGAAGAGCTCGACGTCTTGGATCGAAAAATCATGCAGTTGGAAATTGAAATCGAAGCGATTAAACGCGAAAACGACGACGTAAAGCTAAAAGTCTTGGGATTAGATTTATCGAATCTAAAAGAAGAGCGCCAGGAAATTTACTCGCGTTGGAAATCGGAGCGCGACATTGTAGATAACATGCAGCAAATCAAGGCACAAATCGAGTCGTTAAAGCTCGAAGCCGAACGTGCTGAACGCGATGGTAATTACGGTTTGGTAGCCGAAATTCGCTACGGGAAAATTAAAGATGCGCAAACAAAGCTGGAAGAGTACACAGCCGAATTGCAACAAAAGCAAGGAAGTCAAGCGCTTATAAAAGAAGAAGTTACCCGAGAAGACATTGCCGAAGTGGTTGCGAAATGGACCGGCATTCCGGTAGCAAAAATGATGCAAAGCGACCGCGAGAAATTGCTGCACATTGAAACCGAATTACACAAAACAGTTGTGGGTCAGGAAGAAGCTGTAGCAGCGGTTGCCGATGCGATTCGCCGAAGCAGATCGGGTTTACAAGACGCACGGAAGCCTGTCGGAACCTTCTTGTTTCTCGGAAGTACGGGCGTTGGAAAAACCGAATTGGCGAAATCGTTGGCTGGGTATTTGTTCGACGACGAAAATGCCTTAACGCGCATCGACATGTCGGAATACCAAGAAAAGCATGCAGTGAGTCGCTTAGTGGGTGCACCTCCGGGATATGTGGGTTACGAAGAAGGCGGACAGTTAACGGAAGCGGTTCGCAGAAAACCCTATTCGGTTATATTGCTCGACGAGATCGAGAAAGCGCATCCCGACACCTTCAATATTTTATTACAAATGCTCGACGAGGGGCGCTTAACCGACAGCAAAGGTCGATTAGCCGATTTCAAGAATGCGATTATCATTATGACCTCTAATTTGGGAAGTGAAGCCATACAACGCACTTTTGAAGATCCGAAACTCACAGCAGAGGCGGCCGCGGTTTTGGCAGAGGAAGAAGTAATGCAGTTACTAAAACGCACGGTACGACCCGAGTTTTTAAATCGGATTGACGAAGTGGTGCTCTTTAAGCCGTTAACGCGCGAAGAAATTGGAGAAATTGTAGGGATTCAACTGCGTCAGGTATCGAAAATGTTGGCTAATCAGCATATAAGCTTAGATGCCACGAATGAGGCCAAGGCGTATTTGGTGGAACGCGGTTACGATCCGCAGTTTGGCGCACGTCCGGTGAAGCGCGTTATCCAGAAAGAAGTTCTAAACGCCTTGAGTAAAGAGCTGCTTTCAGGCAACATCAAAGCAGACCAAGCCCTCCTACTCGACTGTTTCGATGATAAGTTGGTTTTTAGACAATGAGTAGTAAATTGAAGTATTAAGTATTAAGATTGGAGTATTAAGTATTAAGATTGGAGTATTAAGTATTAAGACTTCGATGAATTCACCACTTAACGTATCGTTTTTTGAGAAGCTAGTCCCGATAGCCATCGGGATAGACACGAGTTCCGATAGCTATCGGAATAGACTTTGTGACGTTCACCCTTTTACGTATCATCTTCCCAACTTAACCCACAATTCGTCGGTGGGTGCCCGAGCTTGTCGAAGGC
>NZ_NOXX01000179.1 GCF_002251775.1 Flavobacterium aurantiibacter | reverse complement strand
TTTTTTTCGGAAGAAAAGATTTTCTTGAAGAAATTCATGTGTGTACTATTTTGGTAACGATTGCCCTAGCCCCGATTGCAGCGGAAATCCTTTTTTGCGGTTCGGCTTAAGCCGCAAAAAAGATTGGAGTGAAAAGCGGGAAAAAGCTTCTAAAAAACAAAGATAAATAAAAAAGCCGCCTTCCATGAGAAAGCGGCTTATGCTGGTCAAGTTGTGATTATTTCTTTTTCAAAAACTCGTCTACTTGCTCGGGAGTCATGATAGCCTCAACGAACACGTACGCTCCGGTTTTAGGAGATTTCACCATTTTGATAGCTTTTGACAATCTTTTTGATTGTGTTTGTAACGTTGCTACGGTTTTCTTTGCCATGAGTTCCTAAAATTACTTGATTTCTTTGTGAACAGTTACGCGCTTCAAGATCGGGTTGAATTTTTTAATCTCCATACGATCGGGCGTGTTCTTTTTGTTTTTTGTTGTGATATAACGAGATGTACCTGGAACACCAGATGTCTTGTGCTCTGTACACTCTAAAATTACCTGAATTCTGTTACCTTTCTTTGCCATTGTGCGTATTTTTTAGGATTAACTGATAAAACCGTCTTTCTGAGCTTGCTTCACAACAGCCTCGAAACCTTTCTTGTTGATGGTTTTGATGGTAGAAGCGGCAACACGCAGCGTAATCCAACGTCCTTCTTCTACAGAATAGAAACGTTTCTTAATCAAGTTAACCGAAAATTTTCTTTTCGTCTTGTTCATCGCATGCGATACGTTGTTACCAACCATCGCTCTTTTACCTGTTAAGTCGCAAACTCTTGACATTATCGTAATCTTTAATTCGTTATTCAAATTGAGCGTGCAAAGTAAGTGAAAAGAAACCTTACAGCAAAATTATAATTACAAAAATTTTAAAATTTCTTTTTGCAGTAATTCGAGTGCTTTTGCGACCGCTCTATCGATGACTTTTTCGCGCGGTTGCCCGAAGTCGAACTCGAAAGCTTCTACTCCATTTGGCGTGGCCAGACCGATAAAAACCTTACCTACAGGCTGCCGCTCGTCGCCAGCGGTCGGACCTGCATTTCCGGTGGTTGCCAATGCAAAATCGGTTCCGAATTTCGCCTGAACTGCACTTGCCATTTGCTTTGCTGTTTCAGCACTAACGACACCAAATTGACTTAAGGCTTGTTTTGAAATACCAAGCAATTCGGTTTTCGATTCGGTGCGGTAGGTAACCATACTGCCGTAAAAGTACTGCGAAGCTCCCGCCACACTGCTGAGCACCTGGGCGATTTTTCCGCCGGTACAGCTTTCCGCAGTAGCTATGCTTCGTTTGGCCTGAGTTAATTTACGACCAACAACTACTTCGATCGAATCGGTTTCTTCCGTGCCAACGATAATGTCGCCTATGATTTCTTGGAGTAAATCGACTTGCGCTTTCACAGCGTCTTTAAGTACTTGTTCGTTGTTGCCGCGTGCAGTGAGTCGCAAACGCACACGACCGGGACTCGGCAAATACGCTAATTTAACGAATTCGGGTAAGGCATCTTCCCAGTGCGCGATGCGTTCGGCAATGAGGCTTTCCCCTTGCCCGTAGGTCATAATTGTTTGGTGCACGATAAACGGACGGTCGTATTTTTCAACCAAAAGCGGGATAAGGCGGTCTTTAACGAGGTGCTTCATTTCGTACGGAACGCCAGGTAAGGAAACAAAAACGGTATTTTCTTTTTGCAACCACATGCCGGGAGCTGTTCCATAATCGTTGAACAAAATGGTTGCTTGCGTTGGAACAAGTGCCTGATCTTTATTGAGTTGCGATAGCGGTCGGTTGAAATACTTTTCTAACATTTGACGCACGTGTTCTAAAACGGCAGTATTTTCAACGAGCGTATCGTTAAAATATTCGGCAATGGTTTTTTTGGTGATGTCGTCTTTTGTTGGCCCTAAACCACCAGTAATTACTACTACATCGAACTGATTTTGTAGTTCTTGAAAGGTGGAGAGAATGTGCTGACGGTCGTCGGAAATGGAGCGCATTTCTAGGGTTGCGATGCCAATTTTATC
Source organism: Flavobacterium aurantiibacter (assembly GCF_002251775.1). Lineage (GTDB taxonomy): Bacteria > Bacteroidota > Bacteroidia > Flavobacteriales > Flavobacteriaceae > Flavobacterium > Flavobacterium aurantiibacter. Next base: position 30,520 of record NZ_NOXX01000179.1, on the reverse strand, counting down.
GAGTTCTTTTGCGATAAACGAAGAGTTGGTATCGACAATTTGTCCGATGAGAATTTCGTCGCCAATAGTCAGAATTGCTGCTTTCATTAGTTTTATATGTTGCTTAAAGCGAAAAGTCTTTCATGATTTCACGCACAGCCTTGTCTACACGTACGGATAAATCTTTGAAGGTGTCTTTAATCTCTCTGCGTTTGCCTTTTCGTTTGGCCCAGGCTTCGATTAGTTTCACTTCTTCGTAGGCGTTATCCATTCCGAGCAAATCGAGTGTTGGCTTGATTTTATGAGCTGCGGCGTGTGCTTGATCGTACTTTTTCGTTTCGATTCCTGTTTTCACGAGTTCCATTTCTTGTGGAACTTCGGTTACGAAAAGTGTTGCAATTTGCTTGGCAAACTCATCGTCGTTTTCAGAAATTGCATAAACTTTTGCTAAGTTATAGTGTAGTGCCATTATTTAATTTGTAATCGAAATAGTTTTTGGTTTTCAAGATAGCCTTCCAGAACGTCGTTTTCTTCGACTTTACCAACGCCGGCGGGAGTTCCGGTGAAGATAAGATCGCCTATTTTTAAGGTAAAGAACGTAGAAATGTAAGCAATTAAATCATCTATTTTTGTTAGCATTAACGCCGAATTTCCGACTTGAACGCTTTGGTTGTTTTTTCGAAGTTCGAAGTTAAGATTTTCAAGCGAATCGAAGTTGCTGACAGGCAGAAAATTGCCGACAAGTGCGGAGCCGTCGAAAGCTTTGGCCTTTTCCCAAGGAAGTCCTTTATCTTTAAGTTTTTGTTGTAGATCGCGCGCTGTAAAGTCGATGCCAACTGTAATTTCGTTGTAGTATTTCGATGCAAACTGCGGTTCGATGTACTTTCCAACTTTATTGATTTTGACCACTAGTTCTATTTCATGATGAATTTCGGATGAAAATTCAGGAATCACAAACGGATGTTGTTTTAGAATGAGTGCGCTGTCGGGCTTCAAAAACAAAACGGGATCGGTAGGTGTCTCGTTTTTAAGCTCGGCAATGTGATCGGCGTAATTTCTTCCTACGCAAATAATCTTCATATGAGTTAGCATTAGCGATTGCCAAAAATGCACAAATTTTAGTTACAAATGCTCAAAAAAGCGCATTGATTTAGTTCGAAGAAATCACTATTTTTACACTTTACGCCTTTCAAATTGTATCCGCCATGTTCGAAATTTTAACTTCGCAATTTCTGAGTATAGCTACAGGACTTATTTCCTCATATTTGTTTTTAATTTACTTTCTTAGAAAAAAACGCGCTCAAATTAGCATATCGCCGCATATCAGTAAAAGGGAGTTAGATGGTCAAATCAACTACTTTTTTAAATTCGTTAATGAAACTCGTGCCGAAATTTTTGATGTTCGTGTTGAACCCACTTTTTACAAACAAGTGGGAGGAATCGGCGGTCATAATATTCAAGGAAAGGACATTAAATTAGTACAAGACTTTATATCGTACATTCCTGAAAGGAAATCTGCAGACCCGAATAGCTTGCATGCTTGGCGTGTTCGAACTACGCAAGATTTGGAAGAAGAATGGCAAGATGAATCCACTTACATTCGTCTTACTATTATTGCTAAGCACTCCTTATCTGGTTTTAGCAGTATATTCGTTCAAGAATTTCATTCAAAAGCATCAATTACATCAAAGCAATTCGTAACGGGCGATAGTTTAGAGGTTAGATAATTTTTTTTGCGATAATGCTTTAAGACCAAAAGAAAATCGTAAATTTGTGTTACTCTAAAAATAATTCTTATGAGAAACGACGTAATTGCTGGGTAATATAAATCTCAGCCAAAATAGCTGGCAATATTAAAAACCAAGAATAATTTCCACGCTGTGCTGCTACGCACGGCTTTTTTTATGACTTTGTGTTCAGTTTTCTCAACTTAATTGCCGTAAGTACTTTTTTCGTATAGAGTGGGAAATCGGCGTTTTGAATCCAGCTAAAGTAGCCAGGTTCTGATTCGAGAATGCGTGTCACTTTTGCTCCTTTGTGTTTTCCGAAGGTAAAAATCTCATCTCCGTCGTTATCGTAGGCAATCATTCCTGCAAAATCAGCGATTTTCTTTCTAGTTGAAAATTCAGATAAACCTTTAGTGTCGTGCGCTAAATTCGGATAACGTTCAATTTGTGCGAGTAAAATCTCGTAGGTTGCATTTGTGTCGGCTGCTGCGGAATGCGCGTTTTCCAGATTTTTTCCACAATAAAATTTATAGGCGGCGCTAAGTGTACGTTCTTCCATTTTGTGGAAAATAGTCTGAATATCAACGGATACGCGATTGCCCATGTCGAAATCGACACCTGCACGGAGCAATTCTTCTGCGAGAAGCGGAATATCAAATCGATCGGAGTTGAATCCGGCTAAATCGGCATCCTTTATCATTTGATGTATTTGTGGAGCCAGTTGTGCAAAAGTAGGCTCATTGGCTACTTGCTCGTTACTAATGCCATGTACTGCTGTACACACTGCGGGAATCGGAATTGTTGGATTAACCAGCCATGTTTTCGACTCCTTGTTTCCGTTTGGAAAAACTTTTAGTATGGAAATTTCTACGATACGATCGCGTGCGATATCAGTTCCTGTTGTTTCTAAATCGAAAAAGCAAATGGGTCGGTGTAAAGCAAGTGGCATAGATTGAGTTTGAGCGTACAAATATAGCCAAGAAACTACTGCGGATGGGTGGCTTAATCCTATTAACTTTAACCAAACATTAAGTTCAATTATATGTGGCGTTCGAAGCTAAATACGAAATTTGCAGATTTAAAAATATACTATGACTAACTTCGAATATTTTAATCCAACCAACTATGTTTTTGGAAAAGGACAAATTGAAAAATTAAGCAGCTTACTGCCTGAAAATAAAAAGATTTTACTCGCTTATGGCGGAGGCAGCATTTTCAAAAACGGAATTTACGACCAAGTAAAAAAGCAATTAGCTGGAAAAAGCGTCATTGAATTCGGCGGTATAGAACCCAACCCAAGATTCGAGACTTTGATGAAAGCGGTTGCTATTATTCGCGAAAATGAAATCGGTTTTGTTTTGGCTGTTGGTGGAGGCAGCGTTATCGACGGCGTGAAATTTATCTCAGGAGCAGTTAATTTTGAAGGCGATCCGATTGAAATTCTGCGAAAGCGCATTCTCTTTACCGACAGTTCAAAAACTATTCCTTTCGGAACCATTCTAACTATACCAGCAACCGGAAGTGAAATGAATTCCGGGGCAGTTGTTACCATCGAAGCTACACAAGAAAAGCTTACCCTCGGCGGAAAAGCATTGTTTCCTCAATTTTCGATTTGCGATCCTACTGTGATTCAGAGCTTGCCAAAACGACAATTACAAAATGGCGTTGTAGATGCTTTTACGCACGTTATGGAACAATACCTCACCTACTCGCACGATGCGTTATTGCAAGACCGAATAGCTGAAAGTATTTTGCAAACACTTGTTGAAATTGGACCTGATGTTGTTGAAAATCCGACGGATTACAAATTGGCGTCGAACTTCATGTGGTGTGCGACGATGGCTTTAAATGGTCTGATTCAGAAAGGCGTACCAACCGATTGGGCTACGCACATGATTGGCCATGAACTAACGGCACTTTACGAAATCGATCATGCGCGAACGTTGGCAATCATCGCTCCAAACTTATACAAAGCTGTTTTTGAGACGAAAAAAGATAAACTAGCGCAGTACGGAAAACGCGTTTGGAACCTAAGCGGAACGGACGAAGAAGTAGCGCTGGCAGCCATCGAAAAAACAAGTGCATTTCTAAAACTTATGGGAATGCCTTTAACACTTTCGGAAGCAGCCGAGAATTATGAAAATACTGCAGAGATCGTTGTTGAGCGTTTTGAAAATCGCGGCTGGAAAGCACTTGGCGAACGACAGCAAATAACAATTGCAAAAGTGAAGGAAATTGTTGAAATGAGTTATTGATGCTGCAATTACCACAAAATAGAAATCAAATGTAGTTTGAAGAAAAGTGCTCCAATTAATTATAGGTTAGCATTAAAATTTCGTACATGTAACGACTAGATTTCATGCTTTAACTCTTGAAAAAGCAATTTTCTGCCCCATGATGTTCGGAATACAGTAATGTCCTATGTAAAAACAGCACTTTCAAGCACATTTATAATTGCTTGTTTGAACTTAACCTTAGTATCGCACCAAAATAAAAACAGACCCTGGATTTACTGTTTGTAATCCAAGGTCTGCTTATTTATCACAAAGTCTTTTTTTAATTAAAAATCTCGATTAACGTCGAATGCTTCGAGGTAATCGGCTACGCGTTTTACAAAACTGCCGCCCAGTGCGCCGTCGACAACACGGTGATCGTAACTGTGCGACAAGAACATTTTCTGACGAATGCCGATAAAATCGCCTTCCGGAGTTTCGATTACAGCTGGCACTTTTCGAATCGCGCCTAAAGCCAAAATACCTACTTGTGGTTGGTTTATAATAGGTGTTCCGAATACGCTGCCAAAGGTTCCTACGTTAGTTACTGTGTACGTTCCACCTTGAGTATCGTCTGGTTTTAACTTTCCTGCTTTTGCACGATTACCTAAGTCGTTTACTGCCTTAGCCATTCCAACTAAGTTAAGCTGATCGGCATTTTTTATTACCGGAACGATTAAGTTTCCGTTTGGTAAGGCAGCGGCCATTCCTAAGTTTATGTTTTTCTTTTTGATGATGTAATCTCCATCTACTGAAATGTTCATCATCGGGAAATCTTTTAACGCTTTGGCAACCGCTTCCATAAAGATTGGTGTAAACGTAAGCTTTTCGCCTTCGCGTTTTTCGAACGCAGTTTTAACCTTATCGCGCCATTTTACAATATTGGTTACGTCGACTTCAATAAACGATTGCACATGTGCTGAAGTTTGTACAGAAGCAACCATGTAACCCGAAATGAGTTTTCGCATGCGGTCCATTTCCACAATTTCATCGGCGCCATTTACGGAAACCGGAACTGCTTTTGGTGCTTCGTTAACAGCAGAAACAACGGGAGCGGCGGTAACTTGCGGAGCAACGGCTGGTGCTTGAGGTGCTGATTTACGATTCTCGATAAACTTCAAAAGATCGTCTTTTGTAACGCGATTGTCTTTTCCAGAGCCTGAAATCATATCGAGTTCGGCCAAGCTTACGCCTTCCGTTTTGGCGATATTCTTTACTAGCGGTGAATAGAAACGATCGGACGATTTAAAATCGGGTGCCGTTACCAAATCTTTTGCGACACTAACCGTTTGTTCAATAGTTGCAACCGCAGCCGCAACTTCGGCAACTGGCGCGGCAGCAGGTGCATCACCGGCAGTTTCAATAATGGCGATTGTTTGTCCGACCTGAACTAAATCGTCTTTTTGAAACAATTGTTCAACAAGAGTTCCTGAAACTTCGGAAGGCACTTCCGAGTCAACTTTATCTGTTGCAATTTCCAGTACAGCTTCGTCGGCAGCAATGCTATCGCCTACTTGTTTTAACCAATTGGTAATGGTAGCTTCGGCGACACTTTCGCCCATTTTTGGTAACTTCAGTTCGTATCTTGCCATAATATTTTTCTTAAGCGCCTTTGCGGTGCAAAATTACTATAAAGCGGTAATCAATTTTAAAAATGTGAACGGGTTTTGGAATTAAAACAGAACAACACCTTTGCTGTTCGACGAATCGCTGCCTACTATCACTTTACTATTTGCCAATGCAAACCGAAAACCAACCTTGGGATGTGCCTTTTCTTGCATGATTTCCAAGATTTGTTGATAGGAAACGTTTTTACAGTCGAAAATTATCAAATTCTGTTCGTTTTCCGAAAACGTTTGCGAATGTACGGCATTTGGCTCGATTTTTCGCACGCGAACTGCGAATTTTTCAAGAATTGAAGAAAATTCAGTGAAGCGCAATTCGTTGGAACCAATCCAAAAAATCGCAGTCGGATCTAGCTGTGTTCTCGTCTGTTGTCTGCTCTTGAAGTTTGCGAAAATCCACGCACCCAATCGCAAGCCATTGTTAAAAAGGAAATTCGGTTTGAAATGCTTCCGATAGAAAAACAACATTGCTTCTCGAAACCGATTGATATACTGAATGTTACGATCGGTACTTTCGCCTTTGAAATGCAAACCTACCAGTGTACCCAAATAGTAGTTTTTTCGGTTTGCAAGCAACGAACGATACGACAAGTCGATATCGTCGGCATACATAAAACAAGCTTCGTCAAAACCGTTCAACTGTCGGTAAAATTCCGTTTCCATAAACATACATGCACCAACAAGAATCGGTACTTCAGCAACATCAGTGCGTTTCAAATGACCTGCATAATAGCTGTTGAAAAACGATATGTTGGGAAATAATCGGTGAAGGTTGAGAATTTTCGCGGTAGCCACGAACGGAGTTGGAACGCCGCGTTTACTTTCGGGAAGATACGCACCGGCGCCGTCGATTAAATGCGGACCAACAATTCCGAAGTTTGGATGCCTTTCGGCGAAAGCCAAAAATGACGAAAAAAAATCTTCTGGAACTACGGTATCTGGATTGAGAATGCACAGATATTTACCGGTTGCTGCCTCAACACCTATATTATTTCCCTTTGGAAAACCTGAGTTATAACCTGTTTGAATCCATTTTATTTGCGGAAATAACTGCTTGACAAGCTCCGATTCATCGCTGCTGTTGTTGTCTACTACAATAATCTCGGCTTGTAAATTTTGTGTTGCTTTCACGACACTATGAACACACAACTCCAAAAAATACCGAACGTTGTAATTGAGAATTACTACAGTTAAAGTCATGGGTTAAAGATAGGCGAAATCACTAAATGAAATATTTGAGTCGTTCGCATTCCAAAAATTTATCTGCGACAAAACGAAAACAAAAAGTCGGCCTCGAAGCCGACTTCAGCAAAATTAAAAACTAAGTAATTCAAATCCAATTAAAAATGGAGCTGCAGATTATTCGCAACCGCACTTGTTTTACTTTTCATCAAATAAAAAAATGCGTCTTTACAAAATATCAATCAAGCGCTTTGGTTTTGGCAAAGCTTCTTCTTTCTTAGGAAGAGCAATACTCAAAATGCCGTTTTCGTAGTTGGCTTTGATTTCGTCGGTATTAACCGAATCAGGCAAAGTAAATGAACGTTTGAACGAACTAAAGGTAAATTCTCTACGCGTGTATTTGCCTACTTCAGCGTTATTTTCTGTCTTCACTTCACTGGAAATGGTTAACAAATCATTGTCGATTTCAATATGGAAATCGTCTTTGTTTTTTCCAGGAGCCGAAAGCTCGACGGTAAATGCGTTATCGGTTTCACGAATGTTAACTGGCGGAACGCTGTGATTTACACTTTGCATGCCACCCATCCAATCGGGTCTAAAAAATTCTTCGATTAAAGAAGGAAACAAATTTGCGCTGTGGCCATTTCTTTTTACTAAGTTCATGGTATTTCGTTTTATGAGTTAAACATCTGTATTTTTGCAAGCGATAAGGCAAATTATATTCCAAAGGAAATTTAACTGACTTTTTGACTTATTTGCCGACATTTTGTCTGTTTTTCTTATCTAAAAGACTTATGATACTATCCATAGAAACACCTGCGCTTTTATTTTCGGCTACTTCCCTTATTTTACTGGCGTATACCAACCGATTCTTAACCATTGCCACCATCGTTCGATCCTTAAAAAAATCGTACGAAGAAGACGAGCGTAAAACTACTTTACTGGAAATCAGAAATTTAAATTTGCGATTAACGTTAATCCGCAACATGCAACTCTTTGGCGTACTGAGCTTGTTTTTGTCGGTTTTTAGTATGCTGTTGTTGTTTTTAGAGCAACAAACCTCGGGTATTTACCTATTTGGTTTGAGTTTGTTGGGCTTACTGATTTCCCTTGGAATCTCATTTTGGGAAATTTCTATTTCGGTTGAAGCGCTTCGTTTACACCTATCCGACATTAAAAATGCAAAAGACAACAGCAATTGAAACCTTGAATTTAGTTTATGTTGTGGATTTAGAAACCGATTGGTTGTAGATCGATTAATCCATGTACTGCGATTACTGATTTGTTTCCATTTCTCGACCCAGCGATGCGACTCGCTGGCATTTCATTGAAGTTTAAAGATGAGATGTAAGTCACATGTCTTTTAATAATGTTCGGCTAGATGACGTAACTTATAAATTTCAAGCAATGTAATGTGTTTGCGATCGAGTTTAACATAGCCTTCTTTTTGTAATTCCGCTAAAAGTCGGATACAACTTTCTGTTGCCGTTCCTACCATACCGCCGAGTTCTTCTCTGGAAAGTTGAATGCGCAAACTTCCGTCGGATAGAACGCCAAAATTATCATACAAATACAGCAAAACTTCGGCAATACGTTGCTTGACGGTCTTTTGTGCAAGCGATACTTTATGCTCATCAGCTTCCTTCAAATCGCCGCAAATAGAACGCATGACTTCCAAAGAAAACTGATTGCTTTCATTGAAGAACCCAATAATCTCGGATTTTGGAATGAAACAAACTTCCATATCGTCGAGTGCCGTTGCCGTTAAATTCGCAGGTTCGTCTGTAATGAGCGACCGTTGTCCGAGCAATTCACCGGCCGTTGCAAACTTCAAAATCTGATCTTTGCCGTTGGCGCTGAGTTTCGATAACTTACAAACACCCGATTTCACACAGAAAACGCCGTTAGTGATGCGGCCTTCCTCAAAAACTGCCTCGCCTTTCTTTACCGTGTACGACGTTTTACAAGAAGCCATACGCACTAATTGCTCTTTAGATAGCGCTTTCACAGCACTAAATTGCCTCACGATGCATTGCTCACATTTCGACATCACCAATTTTTTTCGAAAATTAAGGCAAAACTGACAATTATCATAACTTTTCGCTTACGCAGAACCGAATTTCGCCTCAGGAAAATGACATTATTATGAATGCACCCTGCTACCACTGCGGAACTTTAGTTAGCCCACAAAATACACTTCAATTCGACAAACGTGCTTTTTGCTGCGTGGGATGCAAAACGATTTATCAGTTTTTCACCGATAACCACCTCAGCGATTATTACCGTTTTGACGCGAATCCCGGTGCTAAACCTTCCGATGCAAGTATCAAATATGCTTTTCTAAAAGATCAAGCGATTGTTTCTTCTTTGCTCGAATTTCAAAACGAAGAAACAAGCATCATTACACTTCACATTCCGCACATTCATTGCAGTTCTTGTATTTGGATACTCGAGCATCTGCATAAAATTTCTCCTGCTATACTGCGCTCACAAGTTAACTTTCTCAAGAAAACCGTTCGCATTGTCTTCCAACCCAAACTTTCGCTATTCGAATTGGTTCAAATAATTTCCAATATTGGATATGAACCGCGAATAAGTCTGGAACACGTTGACGCCAAGGAAAAACCGGTCGACCGAAACTTACTTTACCGCATTGGCGTAGCTTTTTTCTCTTTCGGAAACATCATGCTCCTCTCGTTTCCCGAGTATTTTGAAGTAGGCGAATTTTGGCTTGAGCAATACAAATCGTTTTTTCGATGGTTGATGTTAGGACTGTCGTTACCCGCATTTCTCTACGCCGCCTTCCCCTACTACGAATCGGCATTTTACGCGATCCGATCCAAACGATTAAACATGGATATCCCGATTGCACTCGGAATCGTTGCCATGTTCGTGCGCAGCATAGTAGATATGTATTTGGATCACGGAGCTGGATTTTTCGACAGCATGTGCGGACTCATTTTCTTTATGTTGCTTGGAAAACTTTTTCAACAAAAAACCTACGAATTCTTGTCGTTCGAACGCGATTACAAATCGTACTTCCCCATTGCCGTTACTCGTGTAAACGACGATGGCGGGGAGGCCGTAGTAGCTGTTTACGACATCAATCCGAACGACATCATCCTCATCCGAAACGAAGAACTTATTCCTGTCGACGGAATTTTACTTTCCGCGACAGCGAAACTCGACTACAGCTTTGTAACGGGCGAACAAAAACCCGTTTACAAACAATCGGGCGATAAACTGTACGCCGGCGGAAAATTTTATGGTGCAACAGTAAAGCTACGTGTGAGTCAGCGTATCTCGAACAGCTATCTTACGCAACTTTGGGCTAACGAAGCATTTACTAAAAACAAACGCGCAGCATACAGTACCATCACCGATCGCATTAGTAGATACTTCACTCCTGCCCTGCTCGGTTTGGCTGCAATTTCATTTATCTTCTGGAGTTTTACGAGCTTGCAAATGGCCTTTCAGGTGCTTACGGCAGTACTCATCGTTGCTTGTCCGTGCGCTTTAGCCTTAACCGCGCCGTTTACGCTCGGAAATGTGTTACGGATTTTAGGAAGTCAGAAACTATATCTAAAAAATGCTGCTGTTATCGAACAATTAGCCGCTGTAAACACGTTAGTATTTGATAAAACCGGAACACTTACCACCACGTCGAGTTCGGCACTTTCGTGGAAGGGCAGCTTTACCGAAGACGAGCTTGTTGCCATAAAATCGGCAGTTTACGCATCAAACCATCCACTCAGCAGATTGATTTCAAACGAATTGTTGGGATTAAAAGCGGAAGATCTCAGCGATTTTAAAGAATTTCCGGGAAAAGGAATCGAGGCCAAACATGGAAATACGAACATGCGTCTTGGTTCTGCCACGTGGATTGGCGCTGCTGTGGATACAACCACTCACGCAACGGCAGTACATATTGAAATCGACGGCATTTACAAAGGAAGCATCACCTTTTCTACACTCTATCGAAAACACTTGCCCGAACTTTTCCATAAACTGGCAAACGATTATCAGATTGTTGTCTTATCTGGTGATAATTCGTCGGAAAAAGCCACACTAGCTTCCATCCTTCCCGCTTCGGTAAGTTATCACTTCAATCAAAAACCCGAGCAAAAACTCAACTTCATTAAAAAACTACAAGACGAAGGAAAAACTGTTTTGATGATGGGCGACGGTTTGAACGACGCTGGTGCTTTAATGCAAAGCAACGTCGGATTGGCTTTAGCCGAAGATGTGAACGTATTTTCTCCGGCTTGTGATGGCATTATCGACGCAACGGTTTTTGAAAAACTACAGGCTTACCTAAAGTACAGTAAAAATGCGATGCGTATCATATATGGCTCATTTACGATTTCTGTTCTATACAACATCGTTGGATTGAGTTTTGCTCTTTCCGGAACGCTATCGCCTTTAGTAGCGGCGATTATCATGCCTTTGAGCACCGTTACAATCATCAGTTTTGTGACCATCATGAGTAATGTGTTTGCGCGCTTCAAATCGAAATAAAACCACGCCAGATCTGGAAAAACCTATCGCATAAAAAAGTTTCAAACCTGATAAATATCATGATTTGTCCAAAAAGCCGAAACTACTTTTGTTCCTATAATCTTAAGGTATGAGTGTTATTTATTTATTAATCAGCATCAGTTTAATCATCGCATTACTGTTTCTCTATGCGTTTTTCAAAGCAGTAAAAAACGGGCAGTTCGACGACGATTACACCCCATCGGTTCGTGTATTATTTGACGATTCGGTAACCGATTCAAAAACCGAAACATCGCCAACGGTAGTTTCTCCTAAAACCATTCAAAACGATTAATTATGGTCCCTGAAAAATTCTATTACGACAATAAAATTGTACGCAATTTCATCTATGCATCGATTGTTTTCGGATTGGTGGGCATGCTCGTCGGCTTACTTTTAGCTTTTATGTTTTTGTTTCCCAATCTCACTAACGGTATTTCGTTTTTGAGTTTCGGACGCCTTCGACCGCTGCATACCAATGCCGTTATTTTTGCCTTTGTAGGAAATGCCATGTTTGCAGGCGTTTACTATTCGATGCAACGTTTGCTGCAAACGCGTATGTACAGCGATTTACTGGGGAAAATCCATTTTTGGGGCTGGCAATTAATCATCGTTGCGGCGGCTATTACCTTACCTTTAGGTATCACAACCAGTAAAGAATATGCCGAGCTCGAATGGCCTATCGACATCGCAATAACGCTCGTATGGGTAGTTTTTGCAATAAACATGATTGGCACCATACTCGTTCGGCGTCAGCGACATTTGTATGTGGCGATCTGGTTTTACATTGCCACAGTAATAACCGTAGCGGTATTGCACATTTTTAATAGCTTAGAACTTCCAGTATCATTATTTAAAAGCTATTCGGTGTACGCAGGTGTGCAAGATGCTTTGGTACAATGGTGGTACGGACATAACGCAGTGGCTTTTTTCCTTACCACGCCGTTTCTTGGAATCATGTATTATTTTGTACCGAAAGCGGCCGACCGTCCGGTGTATTCCTACCGATTGTCTATCATACATTTCTGGTCGCTCATCTTTATCTATATCTGGGCCGGACCACACCATTTGCTGTACTCATCTTTACCTGATTGGGCGCAAAATCTTGGTGTTGTATTTTCTGTGATGCTTATCGCTCCATCTTGGGGAGGAATGATCAACGGACTGCTCACTTTGCGCGGCGTGTGGGATAAAGTTCGTACCGATGTGGTTTTAAAATTCTTTGTAGTTGCCATCACGGGGTATGGAATGGCCACTTTTGAAGGTCCGATGCTTTCTTTGAAGAATATCAACGCTATTGCACACTTTAGCGACTGGATCATCGCACACGTACACGTAGGTGCTTTGGCCTGGAACGGTTTCTTGATTTTTGGAATGATTTACTATTTACTTCCGAAATTATTCAAACGAGAACTGCATTCGATAAAACTCGCAAACATTCATTTTTGGATCGGTACGTTGGGGATAGTTTTGTATTCGATTCCGATGTATGTGGCAGGTTTCACACAAGCTTCTATGTGGAAAGAATTTAAAGCAGACGGCACCTTACAATACGGAAACTTCCTAGAAACAGTAACTCAAATCATTCCGATGTATTGGATGCGCGCCATCGGCGGAACCTTATACTTAGTTGGGGTTGTATTGCTTATTTATAACGTGGTAGCTACCGTTCGAGCATCACAAGGTGTTAGCGACGACGCAGCTGAAGCTCCTGCCTTGGAAAAACTCAGCAACAAGCGTTACGGCAACGAAAAGTGGCACAGCTGGTTAGAGCGTCGCCCAATACAATTAACCTTGTTGGCCACAGTAGCCATACTTATTGGCGGGATTATTCAGATTATTCCGACTTTGCTCATCGAATCGAATATTCCAACCATAACGAGCGTTAAGCCGTATTCACCACTGGAGTTAGAAGGACGCGACATCTACATCCGCGAAGGCTGCGTATCGTGTCATTCGCAAATGATTCGACCGTTCCGTTCCGAAGTGGTGCGTTACGGAACGTACTCCAAATCGGGCGAATATGTGTACGACCATCCGTTCTTATGGGGTTCCAAAAGAACCGGTCCGGATTTGATGCGCGTCGGTGGAAAATACAACGACAACTGGCATTTCAACCATTTGTACAATCCTCAAAGTACTTCTCCGGGTTCAATCATGCCAGCGTATCAGTGGCTTTTCGCGAATAAAGCCGCCGATTATTCGCTAACCGAACAAAAAATGTTCGCGATGCAAACATTGGGCGTTCCGTACACCCAAAGCGATATCGCCAACGCAAAAAATCAACTTTCAGTACAAGCGCAACAAATCGAAAAAAATCTGTTTAACGATCCCGATTTCGTAAAAGCATACGAGGCCAGTAAAAAGAAAGCTGCGGCTAACAACGAAAAGTTTGTAGAAATGCACGAGCGTGAAATCGTTGCACTCATTGCGTATTTGCAACGACTCGGAACCGATATTAAAATTAAAAAATAAGCGTATGCTCAAGTTTGTCAAACAAAATCTCGAAAATATCGACGGGATCGAAGTCTATCCCATCTTATCACTATTGCTGTTCTTTAGCTTTTTCGTCGGACTATTTTTTTGGGTGTACACCTACTCAAAACCTTCGCTCCAAAAATTGGAGTCGCTCCCATTCGTTGAAGAATAACCTCTAAATCAACTTCCATGAAAACTAATTTAATTCCTCTGTTACGAATCAGCTTTTTCTTCGGATTGGCTGTTGGCGGAACCGAATACGTGCTCGATACCGGTAGTATGCCCGCCTTTATAAAATACCCAATGGTAACGCTTTCGCTTTTGGTGTTCTTTGTGATTTTGCTTTGCATCGAAATGCTGTTCAAAGCGCTCGCTACCATTAAATACATGCTTTTAAGCAAGGAAGAACAAGAGAAAATCGATGCGCTCGAAGCACTTCCTTTACTCGAGAGTCCGTTTTTTAAAAAATGGAAACAGCGTCTCACCAAATCAAAACCTCTGGCGCAGGAAGGCGAATTACTGCTCGATCACAACTACGACGGTATCAAAGAACTCGACAATGAACTTCCGCCGTGGTGGGTGTACTCCTTTTACATTACTATTGTTTTCGGCCTGATTTATCTGGTTCGCTTTCACGTGGTCGGCGATTACAACCAAGCGCAAGAATTTACCACCGAAATGGCAGTAGCGCAGCAGGAAGTAGAACAGTACTTAAAAACCGCTCCCGATTTAATGGATAAAGAAAAAGTTACTTTACTTACCGACGCCAAAGATCTAGCCGAAGGTAAAGCTATTTTTCAAACCAACTGTGTAGCGTGCCATCGAGCTGATGCAGGCGGACAAATTGGTCCGAATTTAACCGACAACTATTGGATTCTCGGCGGAGGCATTAAAAACGTTTTCAACACGGTGATGGAAGGCGGACGCGACGGCAAGGGCATGGTTGCTTGGAAAGCCGTGATAAAACCTACCGAAATCCAAAAAGTAGCGAGCTATGTTTTATCGCTTCAAGGCAGCAATCCAAAAGATGCTAAAGCCGCCGAACCCGAAGCCAAACTCGCCGACGAAAACACAGCCAAAGAGAAATCAGTCGCAGCACTTCAACCCTAATATCGCCAAAAATGGCTGCAAATTCAACCGACAGCAGTTTTAGAGACGCCATCAGCACAGTAAACGCCGCAGGAAAACGCGCTTGGATATATCCCAAAATTCCGAAAGGAAAATGGTACAACCGACGCAAAGCACTGAGTTACTTATTGCTTGCGTTTCTCTTTAGCGCACCTTTCATTCATGTAAACGGACAGCAATTTCTGATGTTTAACGTCCTGGAACGCCGATTCTCCTTATTCGGATTCCCGTTTTGGCCACAAGACTTCCACATTTTCGTTCTGGTAATGATTATTGGCGTAGTTGGATTAGCGCTATTTACCGTGGCATTCGGACGCATCTTCTGCGGCTGGTTTTGCCCACAAACCATTTTTATGGAAATGCTGTTCCGACGAATCGAATTCTGGATCGACGGCGATCGTGCCGCGCAAATGCAGCTGGATAAAATGCCGTGGACAGCCGAAAAAATCAGAAAACGCCTGCTCAAGTGGTTTCTGTTTGCCGTGATTTCGTTCTGGATTGCCAACGTATTTCTCGCCTACCTCATCGGAAGTAACGAATTGTACAAATTGGTAGAAACCGGACCCGCAAACAACCTCGGAACGTTTATCTCGTTACTCATTTTCACAGCGGTTTTCTACTTCATTTATGTTTGGTTTCGCGAACAAGTTTGCCTCATTGTTTGCCCGTATGGCAGAATGCAAGGTGTATTGGTAGACGACAAAACCGTTAACGTGATGTACGACCATAAACGCGGCGAAAAAGAAGTAGGTCGATTCAAATTCAATAAAAACGAAGACCGCAGCAACAGCGGAAAAGGCGACTGCATCGACTGTAAACAATGCGTTTTTGTGTGTCCGACTGGAATCGATATCCGAAACGGCGTGCAACTCGAATGCACCAATTGTACGGCTTGCATCGACGAGTGCGACAGCATCATGCAGCACGTGGGCTTACCAAAAGGACTCATACGCTACGCCAGCGAAAAAGAAATTGAAAATCAGACGCCGTTTGTATTTACTGTTCGAATGAAAGCCTATGCCGCTGTTCTTGCCGTTTTACTCGTTGTTTTAGGAGTAACGCTGCAACAACGCAACGAGGTCGAAGCCACGGTGCTCCGACTTCCCGGACAACTGTTCCAACATCAAGGAACGTACATTGAAAATGTCTTCACTTACAAAATTGTCAACAAGACTACGCACGACTTCCGAAATACCGAACTGCGCATTGCCTATCCACATGCACAAATCAATCGCGTTGGCGGCAGTTCGTTTATTATCGGAAGCGAAAAACTATCCAAAGGAACTTTCTTTATTCGAATTCCTGAAACCGAACTCAAAGGCGAAAAAACGCAGCTACGTATCGAAATCTGGGCCAACGGCAAGAAAATCGAAGACGCCACAACCGAGTTTTTGGGTCCGCGAGAATACTTTTAAAAATTAAACTTATGAAAACAAATGCATCCCGTTACGTACTACTAGCGTTTGCCTGCTTCATTGCGTTCATTTTATACTTTGTTGTTAAAGTGCAAATCGACAGCAAATACGATCACGAGTTGATGTTGGAAGATTACTACCGACAAGAAAAGAAAATCAACAAACAATTCGAGGAAGAATCGGCGGTTTCAGCTTCCGAAGAACCGATTTTCCGGCAAACAAACGTTTCCTTAGAAATCGATTTTCAAGCAAAATCCGAAAACATCAGCGGAACAGCATCGTTTTTAAGACCGTCGAGCAAAAAAGCCGATTTCACCATTCCGATACAACTAAAAGCAGGCGAATCTTTGGTTATTCCGCGCGGAAAACTACAAACTGGCTTGTGGTACATAACGCTCGAATGGCAACAAAACGGCAAGCAACTGCGCATTAAAAAAGAACTTTACCTCAACTAAAATGCTAGCAACCGCTTTTATACTCGGACTCATTTCGTCGTTGCATTGCGTGGGTATGTGCGGCCCCTTAAGTTGGTTCGCTGTTGGGCAACCCGTTTCGGAACGCGAACGTATTTCTCGTTTAACCACCTATTTAGTTGGCAAAACAACTACATACGTTTTAATGGGTTTACTTTTTGGCTTAATTGGCAATAGTATGGGCGTCGGAAAATGGCAGCAGCAAATGGCCATTTCGGTAGGCATTTTAATGTTGCTTTACGTGTTGCTTAGCGAAAAACGATTTGTAGCACTTTTCGGAGCCGCACGAAGCATGAAAGGTTTTCAGCATGTACGAGCGCGCGTATTGCCGTATTTACCGAAACACCCGTTTATTAAAGCATTTTCCATCGGACTCTTAAACGGATTTTTACCGTGTGGCATGATTTACATGGCGTTATTTGGCGCTTTAGCCACCGGAAACCTAGCCGATAGCATGACATACATGCTCTTATTTGGTTTAGGAACCATGCCGTTAATGAGCGCCACAACATTATTACTTTCTTCCGCTAGTTTATTAATGCGCCGCTCCAATGCGTTAATACCCATTTTCATTGCAATTTTAGGAGTTTGGTTTATCTTAAAAGGCCTCGGATTTGGCATTCCGTACCTCTCACCTAGCAATCTCGAGTTAGTAGTGATGCAACAACCCAACTGTCGCTAACAGAAACACAAAAACGTTTTTTCGCCCTTTCTATTTTTTAATTTTCATGCGGCTATTCCCGCTTTTCGTTGCAATACCGCTTTTGCGCCGGCGGTTTGGGCAGTTTTCTGCGGGGCTTCCGTTGGTCGCCGCGCTAAAAACGCCCGCACACGCCACTGCTTCAGCGTTATTTCCACTGCAATCGGGGCCGGAATGTCGTTACCGTAAAAATCATAATCTTACTTTTAGTGAAAAAGGTAATGCACCTGCGTTAACTTGCTTTTAAAAAAAAATGACTCGTATCTTTACACGAAACTCAATCACAAGCCCTCATACCAATGTCATTGAAACCTCTTCAAGTCCGAAACCGCGAAAACCTTAGTGTAAAAGCAATAAAAGCGGTTGCCGTTTTCGAGAAATTACTCGGCGAGCTCAGTAAACGCGCAATGCCCGAAAGCACTGAGACCTTTGTAAACGAGCTCATCGAACGCATTAACGCAACGGTATTGCCCGAAAATCAGTTACTAAAACCCATCGCTAAAAGTCAGGCGCAAATTTTGCAACAGGTAAAAAAAGAGCTCAAATGGGTGCCAAAAAATCATTACCGCGTATTGTTTACACTTTTTGGCATGAGCGCCTTTGGCATACCGATTGGCGTTGCTATTGGTACTTTGGCCAACAATATGGGCCTGCTCGGTTTAGGATTTCCGTTTGGTATGTCGATAGGCTTTGCAATCGGACATGTAAAAGACGAAAAAGCGGCCGCCGAAAACCGACAACTGGATTTGAATGTTTAGGCTAAAACGAAAATAATTACGCATCAATAAAAGGTAAAAGCGTTTAACGCTCCTATCTGTGCGTACACGAATTCTCAAAATTTACTGTACGACACGTTTTGCACGCATTTCCGCACAAGGGATGGCAACGGAAAGCCGTGCCAGCAAACGGCAATTGAAGCCCGTTGCGGGGCGGCGACCCAAGAAGCCGAACCAAAACGCGGCTGAAACGCCGCTTGCGGGTGCGCCTTGCAGTGAACAGCCCGACCTGCCGTAAACGATTTTTTCGCGCGGATCTAAAATACGCGCTTACAGATTTTTCAGGGCAGGATGTGCCCTAAAAAATAAATCCTAAACTGCCGAGGAGAACAGTTTGGTATCGGGCCATTTTCGCTGCAACCGCAAATCGAAAGCCATACAAATGTTTCGCAAAAAGGGTCGGCCGGCCTCTAAAACCTGCATACCCGTTTCGGTAAGCTCGAGCAAACCATCTGCAACAAAAGTTCGCAAACTGCTTTTTAAGGTTTGAAAATCTATGTACCGAAACAGCTCGTCGGTCCAAGTGGTTTGTAACTGGCACATGAGGTTTAAAATGTGTTGCTGTATGCACAGATCTTCACTGCTGAGTAAATGCCCTTTTACAACAGGTAACGTATTGCTTTCGAGTAATTTATAATACGTTTTCAAATCTTTGGTGTTTTGCATAAAAGCCGCCTTGGAATTTCCGATAGCCGAAACGCCCAAACCCAATTGCACGGCGGCTTTAGCGGTTGTATAACCCATAAAATTTCGGTGAAGCTGTCCGGTTACACTGTCGTGAAACAAATCGTCGGTGCGAAGCGCAAAATGGTCCATGCCAATTTCCACATAATCGTTTTCGAGCAAGAGTTCTCGGGCAATTTCGTACAGCTTGCGTTTTTGAGCGCCCTCGGGCAAATCGGATGTTTTAAAGCCGCGTTGTCCGGTACCTTTTACCCAGGGCACGTGTGCGTAGCTGTACAGCGAAATCCGATCCGGACGTAGAATGGTGGTTTTTTCGATGCTGTCGATAATATCGTTTTCACACTGAAAGGGAAGTCCGTACACCAGATCGTGCGAAACGCTTTTGTAGCCCAATTCGCGCGCCATGAAACTCACTTTAGCCACTTCGTTAAAGGTTTGCTGTCGGTTTATAGCTTGTTGTATATGCGGATTATAATCTTGAACGCCAAAGCTAACGCGCGTAAATCCGAAGCGTCGCAACGCGCGTAAATGCTGTGCGGAGGTGGAATGCGGATGTCCTTCGAAACCGAGTTCGGCAGTTGCATCGACTTCAACGGAGCTGGTAATTTCGGTAAGCAAGTGCTCTAACGACAACGGACTAAAAAAAGTTGGGGTGCCTCCGCCCAAGTGCAGTTCTTTCAAAACAGGTTTTGCGGGCAGTAATTCGAGGTAAAGATGCCACTCTTTAAGCAGCGCTTCTATATAAGGTTGCTCGACCTCGTGCCGTTTCGTAATGTACTTGTGGCAACCGCAAAATGTGCACAAACGCTCACAAAAAGGCAAGTGAATGTACAAACTAATGGAGTTTTCGGTTTCGAGTTGTTGTTGCAGGCGTTCAAGAGCTACTGCGGTCGAAAAAGTAGTTTCATCCCAATAGGGAACAGTGGGATAACTGGTGTAGCGCGGTGCAGCCGTATTGTATTTATCAAAGAGATTCATGATCTTTTTTGAGCAAATGTAGCGGCGGCAATCGCATGAAAATATGACAATTATCAGCTTAGAAGACTGTTCATGTCATTTCTTGAACGCACAGTATTCGCAAAAACTACAGCGTAGGTAAATTCAAATTTAGTTTCAGAGCTGTTTGTTTTCCCACTACTCCATCGATATCTTTTGCGGGAAAGTGTAGTTTTTGGAACGCGAGAACGGCGAGCAAGGTGTTTCTTCCGAAATCGCCGTCGATATTGGTTTGAAACAATCCGAGTTCTTGCAATCGTTTTTGGAGTTGAATCACATGCGGACCTTTAGAACCGAAACGCAAACGAATTTGTATTGCCTCGGGATTTTGCGCGATAAACTGGGCGTCGGCACCGCGAAACAAGGCGTAACAGAAACGATTTTGCGCTGGGGAATCTTTGTAAACGGCATCGTGAAAGAGTTTCCAGTAGCTGGTGTTGGGTGCAAAATTCCGACCTTTTGAATTCGGAAGCCCTAAAATTACTTGGCAACCTGCGCTGCTGTACCCTCCGGAAAGACTTTCGCCGTAGGCTGCGTGAATGTTGTCGTTTGGGTTACCGATTTCAATAGCATCGTCGTTGGCAAAAACTAGATCGTTCGTAGTTCGTCGCAACACAATATTAGTAGCTAAACGCAGGGCTTGATGTGCGCCGTTGATACTTGGATTGTGAAAACCTTTTTCGTAATAGGCGTAAAATCCGGATTGCATGGCATTGGCGCGCCCTGTTCCTGCCTGTTGCTTTTTCATGTATTTTAAGTGCGGAACGGTACTGCCCGGATAGAGAGCCATTTTTTCGGTAAGTGGATTAAAAATACCAATTAGGCAACGCGGATTTTCGTAATTGACTTCGGTGGCTTGGATTTTGTGCTCCGTCTTAAAACTAGCGGGATTAGCTGCTGTTGCGAGGCAGCCTCTCAATCCAAAAATGAGCTTTTCGGTTCTGGAATAAGGAAAGCTATTTAGCTCCAAAAGTTGCCGTAGCTGGCTTGCTGAAAATGTGAAAATTTGCATAAATATCTTCATTTAACGGAGGAATTTACTCATTTTTACATCGTTAAACAAAATTTATTTTGCTGCTCGACTCAGCAAATACGCTTCCTTACGAAAAAAAACTTAGTTTTCTTTACGGAAAAACCTTTTTTCGATGAAATACATGTTGTTTTTAACATTTGGAATCGTAACTTTGTTTTGAATTTATTTTTGAGTATACGTGTGTTTATTTATTAATGATTTAAATATTAACAATTATTCAATTTTTTTTCAAAGTTAAACCCTCTAACTAATTAAGAATAACCAAACAAAAAAAGAACCTTATGAGATACAGAAGATTATCTGGAGAAGAGTTTAGGGAGATTTTCCTAGGTCACAAGACACGAGTTCGTTATGCTGTTTCGAATTTTGGAAGAATTTTAAGTTTTTCCAGAGAAATGACAGACGGTAAAATTTTAAAAGGCGGTGAGCGCGATGGCTATCGTGTGCTACCGGTAAAAGTGAACGACGATGTTAGTCCAAAGTCGAAGGTATTTTTTGTAGGTAAACTAGTAGCAGAGGCTTTCTTGGAAAGACCTAGCGAAGATCACACCTACGTTTTGCACTTGGATTACAAGCGTGCAAACGACCGACTTGAGAACTTGAAGTTTGCAACATATCAAGAAATGCTTGACCACGGAAACAAAAGTCCGCATGTACAAGAAGCTAGACGCAAACTCATTCAGCACAACATTAAAAGCGACGGTCGTAAATTAACTGTTGCCAATGTAGTGAAGTTGAAAAAAATCTTAGCTGATCCAAATCGCAAGATTAAATTGCGTGCCCTTGCTAGACAATTCAACATCAGCGAAATGCAGTTGTTCCGAATTAAGAAAGGCGAAAATTGGGGTCATATTAAAATATAACTTCGAAAAGCTAAAAATCCCTACTTGTAGGGATTTTTTTTTGCCAATACTTTCCGTCCTTCGTAAGATAAAAACCTAATACGAACGTTTATGAATGCAAGAGACTTTTACAGAAAATACGATGTAGAGCTAATTCCGGCAGCATTAGCCGACTTAACCCTCGGAAAATGCGTCTGGGACGGCGGTTGGTTTGATAAACCCTCGTTTGAACGAAAAGGTATGCCGAATTATATCTTCAATGCGTTTGTAGCTGAGGATTTAATCAGTTTAGACGAATGCGACGAGTACTTAGAGCGATTCAGAACATTACCGCGTATTGAAGCTGCTTTTAGTCAGGAAAGTGTAGAACTTGAAACCGACGATGCCATACAACTGGGGATTCCGCAGTTAGCCAAACTCGATGCGAAGTTAGACATGGTTAAAAATGCGCGATTCTCGGTTTTGGAGGCCACTGGCAAAAGTATTCCGAACCGCGATCGCATCATCATCGACCGACTACTCGATCAGCTCAAAGCAAAAAACTGGGACAAATACCGCACCGGATTACGACGTGCGTATATGATTACTGAACTGTATTACGGTGCCGTTGAAATAACCATCGACCAAAAATGGGAAGCCGCACTCGACGCCAATATTGCTGCAACGCCGGGCGAACAAGCCGTAAAACTCAAAGTTGGCAAATCGGTTTCGTACACCTTTCCGAGCGGAAACGTACCTTTTGGAATGCGAATGGAACGTATTAAGTTTTTCAATAGCTGAAAAAAGTACCTTTGCGAACTTAATTTTTCGCATGGAACAAAAAAATATATTGAAAGGAGTGCTGTTTGTAGGAGCAGGTGCGGCAGTTTACGGCATGCTGGCCACTTTTGTTAAACTTGCTTACGCAGATAAATCGGATAGCGGCATAGGTTTTACAACTGCTGAGGTTACTACTTCGCAATTCGCATTAGGAATTCTTTTCACGGCACTTCTTGTTTGGATCAATGGCAAATCGAAAATTCAAAAACCGAGTCCGACATCCAAAGAAATAAAATCACTAATCATTGCGGGTACTTCTACGGGACTTACCAGCATTTTTTATTATCTATCGGTTAAATTTATTCCGGTTTCCATTGCCATTGTTTTGTTGATGCAAACGGTATGGATTGGCGTAGCTTTAGAGGCTCTTCTGCGCAAGCAAAAACCATCGACTGCTAAACTGCTCGCTATCGCCGTGGTTTTATTCGGAACCTTGCTTGCCACGAAAGCTTTTGAAGCACAAGACATTCCGGATTGGCGCGGACTCGTACTCGGATTTCTAGCAGCCTGTTCGTTCACTACAACCATGTTTACTGCAAACAGTATTGCAACGGGTGCAGCTTCCGAAAAACGGAGCTTTTGGATGCTCATTGGCGGTGCTTGCATGGTTTTTCCGTTTGCCCTCGCCACACAATCTACACCCTTTAATTTTGAAATATTTTACACTTGGGGAATTATACTCGCTTTATTCGGCACAGTTATTCCACCGATTTTATTGAATAAAGGATTTCCGCTCACAGGAATCGGTTTAGGAAGTATTGTAGCTTCGCTCGAATTGCCTGTTTCGGTTTTGATGGCTTTCTTTTTACTGAACGAAAGTGTAAGTGGTTTCCAGTGGTTGGGAATTATCTTAATTTTAATTGCGGTTGTACTGATAAACCGAAAAGCAAAACTCGGATAATACGAATTTTATAAAAGCACGAGCTTTTGGTTTGAGTAGTTTAAGACGATAGATACAATAATTTGCATTGAAGTTCCGATAAATATGTTATTTGCACCAGATCCGATATATTTTGATATTCCTGACGGCGAATTGGTTTACATTCCAGGATTTATTAGTAAAGATGAATGTGCTGCATTATTTGAGAAATTACTGCACGAAACGCTTTGGCAATCGGATCCGATTCGAATCTTTGGAAAAATGTACCAACAACCGCGATTAACAGCGCTTTATGGAAATGAAGGAAAGCCATACGGCTACTCGGGTATTGTGATGCAACCACACCGTTGGACACCAATGCTTATGCATTTAAAAGAGCTGGTCGAGCAACGTGCTGAAAACTCATTTTCAACGGTACTGTTAAACTTATACCGCAACGGCGCCGACAGTAACGGTTGGCACGCCGATAACGAAAGTGCGTTGGGACGAAATCCAGTAATCGCTTCGCTGAGTTTCGGCGCTAGTCGGAAGTTTCAACTCAAGCACAATACACTGAGCGATCAAAAAATAAATCTGGAGCTAGAAGACGGCAGTTTATTACTGATGAAAGGCAGTATGCAACACTTCTGGAAACACCAGATTCCAAAAACTACCAAAGAGGTTGGCCCTCGAATTAACCTTACTTTCAGAGAACTAAAGTGATTTGTATAAATTGGTATATTTGAAAAAATGTATCAATTTCATGGAAGCTATCGTTGAGTTCTTTAAACATATAGAATCGTACCACAGAGCCGGTATTTTAGCTGGCGGAATTGCTCTTTTTTGGCTAATCGAAAACGTAAAACCCGCCGCGAATTTTGCTTACAAAAAATGGTCGCATGCTGCTATTAACTTTGTTTTTACGGGGACAACCATTTTAGTGAATTTTGTTTTGGCGTTTCTGTTGTTGGAAGCCGCAAACCTCACGCGCAAATACGATTTTGGCTTGCTGCACGTCTTACCCGAAATACCACTTTGGCTGTACACGTTTGTCGGTATTTTTTTACTCGACTTTTTTGGAGCGTATTTAGCTCATTTTACACAGCACAAATTGGCGCCGTTGTGGCGTTTTCACATCATTCATCACACCGATGTTTATTTGGATACTACTTCGGCCAACAGGCATCATCCGGGAGAAAGTGTCATCCGTTTTTTATTTACCGTCTTTGGGGTGTTGCTGCTCGGAACACCGATGTGGATGGTTTTTCTGTATCAGTCGCTTTCCGTGGTTTTTAGTCAGTTTAATCACGCAAATATTTCGCTTCCGCGGAAGCTTGAAAACGTGCTCAACAAATTATTTGTAACGCCCGATTTTCACAAAGTACACCACCACATGTATTTGCCACATACCGATTCGAATTATGGAAACATCTTTTCAACCTGGGATTACGTATTTGGTACCTACATGCATTTAGCTCCGGGTCAGATTGATTTCGGTCTAGACACGCACCCTAACAAAAACGATCACAGCACTTTACGTAATTTACTTATCATTCCCTTCCAAAAAAAGCGACAAGCAAAATAATTTTCACAAAGCTGATACACTAAAATCAATTTTTTAGTAATATTGGGATACTATTGACAACATTTTGATTTTGATTTGAGTTTTCTGCAATGAAAAAGAGTAAACACAGCGATTTGACTCGCGAGCAAATTGAAAAAGTTATGAGTCTGGCACTCGAGGAAAAGAATCCGCTGGAAATCATAAAAAAAGACTTTGGTTGGTCGGCAAATGAAACGATTGATTTTATGAAATCGAAACTCACTGCAGACAAGTTCGAACTTTGGAAAAAGAAAGCCCAAGCGGCAAAACCTAAACCAAAACCCATTCGTTACGACGATTTTGACGACGAATTAGACGGTAAATATTATATCAAAAATAAATTTGATTAACGCGAGTTCGATGGAAAAATCGAAGGCAGAAATCATCTAAATAGTTGATTCTTAAGAGTATTTTCTTTGGGAAGCCGAGATATCAAAAAAAAACACAACGACGAAAGCTGCTATTAAAACGGTTAGCATCAAAAAATAGTAGTCGAGAATTTTCCATGAATAATGTAGTTATATCAGGTTCAGCGATCTAACAAGGATTTTTATGTTGAACAAACGTTGATTAGTTTGTATCTTTACAGACATGAAAACCTATAAAGATTTATCGGAAATCCAAATAGATCGGATTATTGAAATGGCATGGGAAGACCGAACTCCTTTCGACGCCATTAAACTTCAATTTGGTATTTCAGAACAAGAAACCATCGAGATTATGCGCCGGGAAATGAAGCCATCGAGCTTCCGTCTGTGGCGTGAACGCGTTCAAGGTCGTGCAACAAAACACGCAAAACTTCGAACCGACGACGTTGATCGATTCAAATGCACGCGCCAACGAAACATCTCTAACAACAAAATTAGCAAACGCTAAGTTCCTAAACATGTCGAAATTCCTCAAAACTGCCTTGCTTTTGTGCAGTTCATTAAGTCTTGCGCAATCCGTTTCTCAAACTGAAATTAAAATCAACGACCTCATTACGGGCACGTTATTTTCAAACAACGCCAATTACAATTCAGTACTAATCGTTTCAGTAGGAAGCGGACCAACCGATCGCTTCGGAAACCAATACGGAGCAGAAAGCAACAGCATCAAGTTTTTTGCTGAGGAACTTGCCAAAAAAGGAATCGCTGTTTTTAGTTACGATAAACGTTTCTTTGTACTCGCTAAAAATCCAGATTTCGACGAAGCAGCTCTGAATTTTGAAGACATGATTACCGATGCAAAAGCAGTAGCACTCTATTTTCAACAACAGCAACAGATAAAGAAAATTTACCTACTCGGCCACAGCGAAGGTGCTTTAGTGATGTCGGTTACTGCGCAAGATCCAAAATTAACAAAACTCCGTGGCTACGTATCGCTTGCCGGTCCGGCTCAAGCAGCGGGCGTTCTTCTGGTAGAGCAAATCGCAAAACAGGCTCCGTTTTTACGAGAAGATGTTCAAAAAGCCGTCGATAAACTAAACAAAGGAGAAACATTTAAGCTTGAAAATCAGATGTTGGCAAGCATTTTTCGCGAGTCGGTACAACCCTACCTCATCAGTTGGCTTAAGTACAACCCGTCGGCTGAAATAGCAAAAGTAACTGCACCTATTTTAATTGTCCAAGGAACGGCCGATTTACAAGTTCCAACTTCCGACGCTAACCTATTGGCCACAGCCGCTAAAGTCGACAAGCCCGTCTTGATCGAAAAAATGAATCACGTTTTAAAAATCGTGAATTCGCAAGAAGAAAATGTAGCTTCTTACAACGACCAAACAAAAGCGATATCGCCCGAATTGATTTCTGCTGTTTTCACATTCTGCAACAAATAGTGTAACAATTAGCTCAAAAGGTGTACTTACTTGAAAATCTAAAATCAAGAACGTACATGAAAAAGCTACTTCTAGCCGTTGTTCTCGTTTGTGGTATGGGGCAACAAGCTGTCCTGGCACAAAAATCGGGAGTCACAAAAATTAATGCTTCGATCAATTTAAACGAAGTTAAAAACGATGCATTGGCCGTTCAGGTTACTTTCGAAGGTAAACTTGGTTCGGAAATTGTTTATCGTTTACCTAAAACCATTCCCGGAACATATTCCACGGCAAACTACGGGAAATACGTCTTCGATTTCAAAGCTGTAGACAAGAAGAACAACGATCTTAAAGTAGAGAAAATCGACGAAAACTCGTATAAAATCAGCGATGCTAAAAACCTTAAATCGATTACCTATTACGTAAACGATACTTTCGATCAAGAAAAAGGCGGACAATTTGGTGAAGAAATTTTCTCACCAGCTGGAACCAATATCTTGGAAGGTGCTAACTTTTTATTAAATACACACGGATTCATAGGGTATGTGGATGGCTTAATGAGCGTTCCTTACACATTAAAAGTAACACATCCAGAAAATTTGTACGGTGCTACATCAATGACCGACGCGGATGCATCGAATACAGCCGATTTATTCACTGCCTTTCGCTACGCCGAACTGATCGAAAATCCGATCATGTACAGCAAATCCGATTACGCTACATTCAAAGTGGGTGATATGGACATTATAATTGCCGTTTATTCCCCGAAAGGGAACTTCAGCGCTAAGATGCTCGAGCCTGAAATGAAGCGGATGATGACCGCACAGAAACAATTCTTAGGCAAATTTAATGCAACAAAAAAATACGCGGTATTACTGTATTTATCCGACTTACAAGCCGATGACGCAAAAGGATTTGGCGCATTAGAACATCCCACTTCTACAACAGTGGTTATGCCTGAATCTCTTACTATTGAGCAAATGAACGAATCGATGCGCGATGTGGTTTCCCACGAATTCTTTCATATCGTAACCCCATTAACCATTCATTCCAAAGAAATTGAAGACTTCGATTTCGCAAATCCAAAAATGTCGGAACACTTGTGGATGTACGAAGGTGTTACCGAGTACTTTGCCAACTTGTTCCAAATCAATCAAGGTTTGATTTCTGAAGAAGACTTCTACAAAAGAATAAGCGGAAAAATCAAAAATGCTTCACAGATGGACGACTCCATGTCGTTTACCGTCATGAGTAAAAATGTATTAGATGAACCATACAAAACGCAATACCTAAACGTATACGAAAAAGGCGCGCTCATTGGTATGTGTATCGACATCATCATCCGTGAAAAAAGCAACGGACAACGCGGCATCTTAGACATGATGCAGAAGTTATCGCAAATTTACGGAACCAATAAAGCATTCAATGACAACGAATTGTTCGATAAAATTGCCGAAATCACGTACCCAGAGGTAAAAGACTTTTTAATCAAGCACGTTCAAGGAACAACACCAATCGATTACAATGCAATTTTAGCAAAAGTTGGCGTGACTCCTCAAGATACCGAAGTTAGTGGAAACCCTCTTATAAAAGGACAAAGTCCAATGATATCCGTAAACCCGCAAACCAAAGAGATTTACCTTCTTGCTTTGCCAGAAATTTCATCATTTTTTACCAGTTTAGGAATCCAGGGCAATGATATTTTACTAGCGTTTAATGATGTAAATTATAATCTAGACAACATCTACGATTTGATAAATGTAAGTCAGACTTGGAAAGACAATGATGCGATCACCATTAAATACAAACGCGATGGTGTTGAAAAAACAGCAACAGGAAAAATAATTCTTCCAAAAGAAAAAGCACTCGGATTCGCAGCAACCGACAAATCAAAAGACGGTCTTAAACAAGCATGGCTTAAGAAGTAATTTAACGTGAAGATTTTAGAAGCGTCGCCCTTAAAAGCGACGCTTTTTTGTTTGGAAAAAGTAGGTGAATCAACACGTAAATAGTTATTTTGCGAACCGAAATTTAACAAGCATGCGACACATTTTTATAGGCGCTTTGATGGCGTTGGCACTAGTTTCTTGTAAAGACGGCAAGAAAGCAACCGGAAATTTACTGGTTACCGGAACCATTAAAGATTTAAAAACCGGAAAACTATACTTGAAAGAACAGGCCGATACCACCTTAGTTACCATAGATTCACTTATTGTTGACGGCGATTCGAGCTTTGAATTCGACGTTAAGCTCGATTCGCCTAAAATGTTATTTCTTTTTCTGGATCGCGGAGTCACTAACTCAATAGACGATGTAGTTCCATTTTTTGCCGAAAAAGGTAAGATTAACATCGAGACAAATTTAAAAGCGTTTTACGCCGATGCTAAAATTACAGGAAGTGAAAATCAAAAGTTGTTGGAAGAGTACAAGAAGATTCAGTCGAGATACAGAAGCATTAATCTCGACTTGCAGCAACAGCGTTTAAATGCTATACGATTTAACAAAACGTTTCGTTTAGACAGCATCGATAAGGCTTCGAAGGATATTGTAAAAAAGATATACCTTATGGGAATCAACTTCTCTTTAAACCACCGCGATAAAGAGGTAGTTCCCTTCATTGTAACGACCGAACTTTACGATATGTCGTTCAAATACTTAGACACTATTTACAAAAACTTAGATCCAAAAGTGCTTAAAACGCGCGACGGTAAAAAACTTCAAAAGTTGTACGAACTGCGCAAGCAAATAGAGCAGCAATAATGGTCTAAAACAACTTCTAGCGCTCGAAGAAATTAATGTTAGAGAACCGTTAGCCACATAAACATATCGAATTCTCGAAATCACATTTCGTTTACGCAAATCATCTCACTGATTTTTTGGGCGGCATTTCGCGCCTTTCATTGCAATACAGCCTAACAGCAGTGGTTCAGGCACGCTTTTGCAACAGCTTCCGTTGGTCGCTGCTTCAAAACCGCCTTCACACACCGTGGTTACGGCTGTATTTTCATTGCAGTCACGGCCGCGAAAAGCATTACCACTTTACGGATCATCTTAACTTTTCGATATGTCAAATCCTTGCTTATTTCGAGGTTTTCANTCGCGCCTTTCATTGCAATACAGCCTAACAGCAGTGGTTCAGGCACGCTTTTGCAACAGCTTCCGTTGGTCGCTGCTTCAAAACCGCCTTCACACACCGTGGTTACGGCTGTATTTTCATTGCAGTCACGGCCGCGAAAAGCATTACCACTTTACGGATCATCTTAACTTTTCGATATGTCAAATCCTTGCTTATTTCGAGGTTTTCAAAAAATATGCGGAAAACCCGTAATCGTATGTCGATTTTTTTTCAAAACTTCGCCTCGATGGGGGCGGGTGGGATGGGGAGCGATTCCCACGTACGAAATTCCCGGAAATAAATTTTACGGAAAAACCGTAAATTTCACAGATTTCGAGATTGAAAGATTGAAAGATTGAAAGATTTAACCTTCGATAGGCTCAGGCTAAGACGATACATGGGCTCAGGCGGGCAAAATGATGCGTTAATTGGTGAAAGTCGCGAAGTCTTAATACTTAATACTCCAATCTTAATACTACAAA
>NZ_NOXX01000211.1 GCF_002251775.1 Flavobacterium aurantiibacter | reverse complement strand
TTTTTTAACTGCTTTTATCAATTGGTGGATGGGGAGTATTATTTTGGGATTACTGGATCTAGAGCAGGAAATGACTATGTTCAGATAGATATAGGTTCTATAAAAGCGGAATTGTCAGAGGGCGATATTTTGTTGCTTGAACGCGAGGATAACAAATTCTACGCATTTTTAAGTTTTAATTGTATCTGTCCGCAGGGTAAAACAACCTCTGACCAACCTGGTACTCTAAAAGTCACAAAATTTGATATACAAAACAAGATCGTATCCGCAACTTTCGAATTTACTGTAATAAATCCAAACACGGGTGCTGTTTACGAGATAACTGACGGCCGTTTCGATACCTATTTTACACAATAACAAAACATCAACTGAATTATGAAAAAAATTTATTTATGCCTGTTGTTCACACCATTTGTGCTAAATGCGCAAATAAACATTGACCGGACTTGGAAAGACGCCATTAATCGGACTTTTCAGCATCTTGATAAAACCAAAGTTCAATCGGGTATCTTGCTTGATTACGGCATGGAGTTTACCAATGTTACGGCCTATAATGGCGTATTGACAGACAGCACGGATATTAACACTAACGTATTAGGCGATATTTACAAAACACTGTTTATGAGTAAGGTGGTGGCCGATACCGTGCACACGCCCACCTTTGACCGCTATGCCTACAACTGGGCAAAAGCTCGCTTCAACGCTACCAAAGACAGCAGCGGAATATATATTTTATCGGGCTTGCTATACGAATATCAAAAATTGGATTAAACTGCCTTGGCCGGCAAACGAATTATAGTTGATGACAACAAGTATTACGATTCATTTAATAACGGTGTATGGCAAAATCCGTACAAAACATTACAAACTTTTGCGCTTACTACACCCATTCAACAAAGCAGGAGTAAACAAGTGTATTTTAAGTTGCCTACCGAGCTCTTTTTGTCGAACCTAAAAAATCAAATTGAAAAGATTGAGATCAATGCCAATAATGGTAACGGATTTATAGCAATACCTTTTGATACCAACATACGATTTGAATTTTCAGAGAATAAAATATACGATATCATTTACAAAATTACCCTTAAAAACAAGCAAGAGTGGTATTGCCAAAGTAAATTTAAAATAAACGACCTTGAGCTTGATCGGGTGCAACAACGCGGCGGTATCGTTGTGAACAGTGAGCGGGTATATATTTATGAAAACAACAACTTTTTTAATGCAGCTTGGCTCACCATAAAGTTAATACCGGGCAATAAACAAATCACCAAACCCTTTATCATTGCCGAAGGTTTGGATACAGGCAATTTTACCAAGCCTGATGATTTTGGTGGGGAAAGCACATTGCAAAACTTCTTAAATTCAACAAACAATTCTGGTAATTTACAGCCATTGTTGGATGCTAACAATAATGCTAACGACTACGACCTTATTTACATCGACTGGGTTCGAGGTATGGCAGACATGCGCGCCAACAGTCGGGTATTGGAAGAGGTAATTAATTGGGTTAATGCCCAAAAAGTGCTTAGCGGCAGCACGGAGCCCAACGTGCTCTTAGGTCAGAGCATGGGTGGTGTTATTGGTCGATATACGCTCGCCCGCATGGAACGTGAAAACAAAACGCACGATGTAAGATTGTTTATCGCTCATGATAGCCCCATGCAAGGCGCAAATACGCCTCTTGCTTTTCAGCATTTTGCGAACCATATGAAGCAAGAATATACCGAAACACCACTAGCTTGGTTAACTGGAGAAGTTTTAATACCGATTGGTATGAATTTGGCGCAACTAGGCGAAGATTTTTTGAATTTCTTTGGCGGAAACAACAACAACATTCCAACCTACGTCACACCATCGCAATTGCTAAGCTTACAAGACCAAACGGCGGCAAGGCAGTTAAACTATTGGTCGGCAATGCCAGATCAATCGCAAACACGTACTTATAATCAAGAATGGCAACAAACCTTGACTGCCATGGGGTGGCCGCAACAATCGCGGAACATCGCGATAAGCAACGGAAATGAGTGTAGCGCTAACAATGGGTTTGTACCAGGTGCTCCTTTGTTAGTAATAGATTCCAAAAGCAATCCCGGATTTTGGCTTGATGCGTTAAATGTATTTTTGGCGCCATTTGTAGGTGTTGCAACGCTCGACATTGGATTGGTTATTGTAGGCTTGCTACCTGGCAATAGCCGATGGCAAACTAATTTTGACTTTGCCACTTACGGAAATCAGGGTTCGCAAAACCGGATTTACAGAGGAAGAATACGCTACGAAAAGAAGCTGCTATTTATTGGTCCAACAATCGTACATAATCTAATCAATCAAAGTCAAAATGCACCGCAGCAGGCGCTACCGTTTGATACATATTCCGGCGGTCGAATTGATTTACTAGATAGTGAAGGAAACTTAACTTTTGAAGTGCCTATTTTATCAGACCTAGTGGATGTAGTAAACGACAAATATGGTTTCATCCCAGTTGTTAGCGCGTTGGATATAAAGCGAAACGAAGGTGATGTAATTCCTTCTGACTATCTTAAAAAGTACGCAGGAAATAGCACTCCAGAACCCGGACTAACTTCCGGATTCGATAATTTTATTGTAGATTACGGCACTGGCGCGCCTAGTAACAACCAACATATTTCGTTTCAAGTAAGAAATGGTAACTGGCTTGCAGCTGAGTTAAATGAACAGCCTTACGTTAATAATAATTGTACAGCATATTGCGAAAATAATATGATATCGGGGCCGTCTAACTTTTGTACCTCTGCGCAATTTACTGTCCCTGCTGGAGCAAATAGCTACCAGTGGCAATTATTACAAGGTAGTTCAATGACATCAATCGCAGGATCAAATACACGCACAGTAACCGTAACAGCAAACCCTGGTTTCAGTGGCTATATTTCATTGGCTGTTGTAGTTGGAAATGATACAGATACGTGTGGAAAAGTAACGTTCGTTAAGACAGATATTTGGGTTGGTAAACCACGATTTGATTATACTTCATACGTAAATCCAAATCTATATTTGCAACATTCCTTACTACCTGAAAACGCTTGTGAAACAGAGGGGTTTCAAGTTAACTTTCTACCAAATAACGAAACTGTGACTGAAGTAGAATTTCAAAAAGTTACCGAAAATGTGGCATGGAATAGAGATTACATGACCGACACCTCCCGACGAGTTTTTCTTTACCCCACTTGCAACAAAAACTTCGAATTTAAAGTGCGTGCAAGAAATTCTTGTGGCTGGTCGGACTGGGAAACTGTAACTTATCCAATAACGAATTGTACTACCAATTGCCCACCGCCATCAACAAACCTTACCGGAGCTAATTTTGTGCTTAATCCCAATCCCCTAACAAATGGTATATTAAATGTTTCTGTTAAAAATAACGCTCCGTGGTTTGTCATTCCTTACGATCCGTACGATCCTAATAATCCTAGCATTAATCCAAACGAAGGCGGAAACGGTTTTTACCTACCGCCGTTTATTAGAGTAAGTAATATTTCTGTATTTAGTCAATCTGGAGTTATGCTACTTTCATGGAATAGTAGAGTGATGCCAACCCAACTTGACCTTAGCAGCCTGCCTACTGGCACATACATAGTTTTATTCACACATGCAGGTCAAACAGAAAGCTACACCATAATCAAAAACTAGTAGCTGTTATTTTTTTAGTTTTTCTGGAGACATTAAACGTGTAGCTCGNTTTCTGTATTTAGTCAATCTGGAGTTATGCTACTTTCATGGAATAGTAGAGTGATGCCAACCCAACTTGACCTTAGCAGCCTGCCTACTGGCACATACATAGTTTTATTCACACATGCAGGTCAAACAGAAAGCTACACCATAATCAAAAACTAGTAGCTGTTATTTTTTTAGTTTTTCTGGAGACATTAAACGTGTAGCTCGCTTCCGCAGCACGGATTGCAGCAGAAAGACTTAACGAAAACGGCTACAAAACAACACCGAAAACGGCGACCAGCGGAAGCCCGTTTTCGGTGATTTGTTTTGAGACGGAGGCGGAAAAGGCTTATCGCGGAAAGCCGGATGCCGGCGCGGATAAACTTATTTCGATGACGCACCATCGTCGCCGGCAGCTGCCCAAAAAAAAACTGTCATCAAAATTATATTGATGACAGCTCTAATTTGGGTATAATTCGCAATCTAACAAGTTTTACCGGAAACTCTTGTATTTAAAATTCCTACACTCACTCTTGTCTCAGCACAGCCACCAACAGCAGATATTGTAGATGACAGAAAAGTTGAAATTGCAGTCGAAATACACGCCGTAATACTCGCAGTTGAACCAGTATTAGAACAAGTACCTAATGAGGTATAACCTTGCGGACAGCCCCCCTTTAAAATAGCATCCCATGGCAATCCAGGAAGTAATCCCAGAGAGGAGTTCGTATTGGAAACAAATTGTCCGCGAGAATCTAGCCAAGCGCCATCATAGATAGTCCGTGAATTCGCATTCACATAAGCTACTTCCGATATAACCGCCTTACCTTGCGAAAAACGAACCAGAAACGTAACATGCGTCAGATTGCTATTATTGGTTAATTCTCTTTGTGCATCATCATACAGAACGTCTACGGCCCTTGGGATTTCACTTAGGAGTTGAGCCTTGGATGTGTATGTAAATAAATTAGAAGAGTTAACTCTTAAAGCAGTTAAATCCAAATCAATCTCTTTAAGATTTACGGATTGATTTTCAACATTCTCCGAGGATTCATTGCAACTAGAAAAAGTCATTAGACCCATCAAAAAACAAAAAAATTTTACTTGATTTTTCATAAATACATTAATCTAAATTAATAAGTAATACTTAAACTACTCAAGATACTTCTTGAACTAGTAATGTTCTGTGCAAAAAACTCTCACGAAGTTAGAAATATCTTCTCTATGGCAGTTATCAAAAAATAAATATTAACAATAAATTAACATTATTTTATAATTCATTAAACGTTATTTTTATTGACAGCAAGGGTTACAAATAATTATAATTACCATCAATTTTTTGTTGGTATACCTACTGTCAATATCGTTATTGATAACTTCTGAATTTTGAGATAAAATTTAGCAAGGCTTTCTAGTATATTAGCTATCTATCAGAAGTAACACATGTCAGAATCTACGCTTTATAACGAAGACAATATACGCTCGCTCGATTGGAAGGAACACATTCGGATGCGCCCAGGTATGTATATTGGAAAATTAGGCGACGGTTCCTCGCCCGACGATGGAATTTACATCTTACTTAAAGAGGTGATCGACAACTGTATAGACGAGTTTGTGATGGGCGCCGGAAAAACCATTGAGGTAACGGTGCGCGACAAACAGGTAACCGTGCGCGATTACGGTCGCGGTATACCTCTCGGAAAGGTTGTCGACGTGGTTTCGAAAATGAATACCGGCGGTAAATACGACTCGAAAGCGTTCAAAAAATCGGTTGGTTTGAACGGTGTGGGTACCAAAGCGGTAAACGCCTTATCGAATTATTTTCGTGTAGAATCGGTTCGCGACAACCAACAAAAAGCAGCGGAATTTTCGGCCGGAAATTTGGTTTTAGAAGAAGAATTGCAAGAAACTACGAAACGCAAAGGAACCAAAGTATCGTTTGTTGCCGACGAAACCATCTTTAAAAACTACAAATACCGCCACGAGTACATTGTGCGGATGTTGCGCAACTATTGCTACCTGAACACCGGACTCACTATTTACTTTAACGGTGAGAAATTTGTTTCGGAAAACGGACTAAAAGATCTTTTGGAAGAAGCTATAGGCGAAGAAGATCAGGTATATCCGATTATTCACTTGCAAGGCGATGATATTGAAGTGGCTGTAACGCATTCGAAAACACAGTATTCAGAAGAGTATCACTCGTTTGTAAACGGACAAAACACGACGCAAGGCGGTACGCATTTGGGTGCTTTTCGCGAAGCCATTGTAAAAACCATCAAGGAGTTTTACAATAAGAATTTTGAAGCTTCGGACATACGAAAATCGATTGTTTCGGCCATTTCCATCAAAGTTGAAGAACCCGTTTTTGAATCGCAAACCAAAACCAAGCTCGGAAGCACGGATATTGGTCCGAATGGCCCGTCGGTTCGCAGTTTTGTGAATGATTTTATTAAAACGAAACTCGACAACTTTTTACATAAAAATCCGGAAGTTGCCGATGCCTTACTGCGTAAAATCTTACAAGCCGAACGCGAGCGCAAGGAATTGAGCGGCATTCGGAAACTAGCGAAAGAGCGCGCTAAGAAAGCATCGTTACACAACAAAAAATTACGCGATTGTCGGGTGCACTTAACCGACACGAAAAATCCGCGCTGTCTCGAAAGTACGTTGTTTATTACCGAAGGAGATTCGGCTTCAGGTTCGATAACCAAAAGTCGCGACGTAAATACGCAGGCCGTTTTTAGCTTGCGCGGAAAGCCTTTAAACTCGTACGGCATGACCAAAAAGATCGTGTATGAAAACGAGGAATTTAACCTATTGCAAGCGGCGCTGGATATTGAAGAAGATTACGAAAATTTGCGTTACAACAACATTGTAATTGCCACCGATGCCGACGTGGATGGCATGCATATTCGCTTGCTGTTGATAACCTTCTTTTTGCAGTTTTTTCCAGAATTAATCAAGGAAGGGCACTTGTATATTTTGCAAACGCCGTTGTTTCGGGTGCGAAATAAAAAAGAAACGATTTATTGCTATTCAGACCAAGAACGCATCGATGCCATTGAAAAGTTGAAACCAAAACCTGAAATCACTCGATTCAAAGGATTGGGAGAAATCTCGCCAGACGAGTTTAAACATTTTATTGGGCAAGATATCCGTTTAGATCCGGTGATGTTAGACAAAGCAACGACCATTGAAACATTATTGGAATTCTATATGGGAAAAAACACACCCGATCGACAAGAATTTATCATCAATAATTTGAAGGTGGAGTTGGATGTGGTGGAGTAGACATAAAATAGACGAATGTGATTTACTGTAAAAGTACTTTTCCATGGAAAATCGAGACATAAGATGGATACAGCGATTTCAAAATTATGAGGACGCATTTCGGCAATTCGAGTCGGCTATTGAAAACTATGGCAACACAAGCGAAAATTTGATTAAAGAAGGTATTATTCAACGTTTTGAATTTACGCACGAATTGGCTTGGAAGGTTATGAAAGATTTTCTGACTCATGAAGGCATCCGAGATATTATTGGTTCTAGAAGTGCAACCCGAGAAGCATTCAATAAAGGCTTAATTAGTTCAGGCGAAGAGTGGATGAATATGTTGGAGACTCGAAACCTAACAGTACACACGTACCAAGAGTTGATTTTAGAGCGAGAATTTAAAAATATTCGTGATATTTACTTTCCTCTGTTAAAGGACTTTTATTTGAAAATGAAAACGTTTCTATAATATGTTTGGCTTGTATCCTAATTCATTTCAAGTACTAACATCACTTTTTAAAAGTCATGATGGCATTGAGAAAGTTGTAATTTACGGTTCGCGAGTACTCGGCAACTATCGTGAAGGTTCTGATATTGATATGACCGTTTTTGGGAATTTAGATTATCGCGAATTATTTGAAATAAAAACCAACATCGAAGAAAGTAAAATCCCTTATCTGGTAGATATCTCTTTATTTGATGAATTACAATCTGACAGTTTAAAAGAGCACATCAAAAGAGTTGGAAAGGTATTTTATCAGCGTGAAATGCCAAAAGCAAAATAAGCTTTAAAAGTTAACTAGCTTGAATAAAGCACATTTAAAAAATGAAAGACGAAGAAGAAGAAGAAAATAACCTAGGATCTGAATCAAACGAATCAGCCGGAAATGAATTCGAAACCAATGAAAGCACTGGTTTTGAAGACATTCGCCCAGCCGTAAGTCCTCATTTTTACGAAAACAACGAAAATCCGGAAGACACGATTACCAAAGTCACCGGCATGTATAAAGACTGGTTCTTGGATTACGCTTCTTACGTAATTCTCGAACGCGCGGTGCCGGCCATTGAAGACGGTTTTAAGCCCGTTCAGCGCCGTATCATGCATTCGATGAAAGAACTCGACGACGGGCGCTACAACAAAGTAGCAAACATTGTTGGACATACCATGCAATACCATCCGCATGGCGATGCAAGTATTGGCGATGCGATCGTACAAATTGGTCAGCGCGATTTATTAATCGACATGCAAGGAAACTGGGGAAACATCCTCACCGGCGACGGCGCCGCAGCATCGCGATACATCGAAGCGCGTATTTCAAAGCTCGGACACGAAATTCTGTACTCGCCAAAAATCACCCAATGGCAATTGTCGTACGACGGACGTAAAAACGAACCGGTTAATTTACCCGTAAAGTTCCCGTTACTGCTCGCGCAAGGAGCCGAAGGTATTGCCGTAGGTCTTTCCACGAAAGTGCTTCCGCATAATTTCAACGAGTTAATCGATGCTTCGATAAAAATCCTCAAAGGAAAACCGTTTACCCTCTTCCCCGATTTTCCGACAGCGGGAATTGCCGACGTTTCCAATTACAACGACGGTATGCGCGGCGGACGTGTACGTGTACGTGCTAAAATTAGTCAGCTCGACAAGCAAACACTCGTAATTACACAAATTCCGTTTTCCACAAATACCTCAACCTTAATCGATAGCATCCTTAAAGCCAACGAAAAAGGCAAAATCAAGGTTAAGAAAATCGAAGACAATACGGCTGCCGAAGTCGAAATTCTGATTCATCTACCGCCGGGAGTGTCGCCAGACAAAACCATCGACGCGCTGTATGCCTTTACGGCCTGTGAAACTTCGGTTGCGCCTTTGGGTTGCGTTATTAGAGACAACAAACCACTTTTTGTGGGCGTTTCGGAAATGTTACGCGTATCAACTGCGCGAACAGTCGATTTACTGAAACGCGAACTCGAAATACAACTCGACGAACTCGAACAAAAATGGCATTTCTCAACCTTAGAGAAAATCTTCATTCGCGAAGAAATGTACATTGATTTCAAGTTGTACCAAGACCGCGAATCGCTGTACCAATACATGTATAAACGCTTCGAACCGTTTCGAAACATGCTGGTACGCGATATAAACGACGATGATTTGCAGAAACTAACGCAAATTCCGATGATTCGTATTACCCGTTTCGATTCAGATAAAGCCGACGAACTGATTGCGAAGCTGGAAGCTGAAATGGAACAAGTGAAATACGATTTGGAGCACATTGTCGATTTCGCCATTGCGTTCTTTACTCGCTTGAAAGAAAAATTCGGGAAAGGTCGCGAACGCCAAACCGAATTGCGCAATTTCGATACCATTGAAGCTACGAAAGTGGTTTTGCGAAACACCAAATTGTACGTCAATCGCGAAGAAGGTTTTATAGGTACCGGATTAAGAAAAGACGAATACGTTGGCGACTGTTCGGATATTGATGACGTAATTGTTTTCTTGCGCGACGGAAAAATGCTGGTCACTAAAGTCGACGAAAAGAAATTTGTTGGCAAAGACATCATCCACGTAAGTGTATTTGATAAAAACGACAAACGAACGATTTACAACTTAATTTATCGCGATGGTAAGTCGGGTTCCGCCTTTGTGAAACGTTTCAATGTTTCGGGCGTAACGCGCGACAAAAACTACGATTTAACGCAGGAAAAACCCGGATCGCAAGTCTTGTATTTTTCGGCAAATCCGAATGGCGAAGCCGAAGTGGTTACTGTATTGCTACGCCAGGTGGGCAGTATCAAAAAATTGAAGTTTGACCTCGATTTTGCAACGATTGCCATTAAAGGTCGTGCTTCCCGCGGAAATACGGTAACGAAATATCCGATCAAAAAAATTGAACTCAAAGAAAAGGGAATTTCAACTTTACGTCCGCGTAAAATCTGGTTCGACGAATCGGTGCAACGACTAAACGTTGACGGTCGAGGCGAATTATTAGGCGAATTCCGTCCGAACGATAAAATCTTAATCATCACGCAAAGTGGAAAATTAAAGGTGATAACGCCCGAATTAACCACGCATTTTGAAGAAGACATGATTGTGTTGGAGAAATGGATTCCAAAGAAACCGATATCTGCAATTTATTTTGACGGCGAAAAAAGCAAGTATTTTGTAAAGCGCTTTTTAGTTGAAACGGAAAATAAGGAAGACAGTTTTATTAGCGATCATCCGAATTCGCAACTCGAATTAGTAGCTACTGATTGGCGCCCTATGGCCGAAGTGCTTTTCGCAAAAGTGAAAGGCGTTCAAAAAGAACCAATTATGTTGAATTTCGAAGAGTTTATATCGGTAAAAGGATTCAAAGCCCTTGGTAATCAGCTTACCAGCGATAAAATCAAACAAGTAAATTTACTCGAACCTTTACCGTACGAACCCGAACCGGAACCGGAAGAAGAACTAAAAACTGGAGAAGTAAGCTTGTTCCCGGAAGATATTAAAACAGATTTGGAAGAAGACGGGCAAATAACCTTGCAATTGGAATAACGTTTTCTATATTTTTTTGCAAATTCGCAAAGCACAATCTTTTTAAGATTGTGCTTTGCTTTTTTTAATCTTTAAACAAACCTATACCAACTAAAACAAAACGATGAAAAAACTGTTTATTTTCTGCATGCTGCTCCTGAGCAGTACTTTTTTTTGCCACGCGCAAGAACTTGGACTAAAAACAAAACTTGGTCCGATTTTCAAAGATAGTAGAAAAAACACCAGACTTTCGAAAGTACTTGAAGCGGCTAATGGCGAAATTATTGTAGTGCGTGCT
Organism: Flavobacterium aurantiibacter; assembly: GCF_002251775.1. GTDB lineage: Bacteria > Bacteroidota > Bacteroidia > Flavobacteriales > Flavobacteriaceae > Flavobacterium > Flavobacterium aurantiibacter. Next base: position 41,961 of record NZ_NOXX01000211.1, on the reverse strand, counting down.
TACTACGGAGGAATGCTGGGAAGATCTGCAAAGGGCTATTTTATTGAATGTTACAACGCACAACTTGAGCTGAAACGGGAATACGACTATAATTTTGAGGAAGTTCATAAAGACTCCGAAGATCCGACTTTAGATTTTTTAATGGACGGTAATACGCTACACATTATCGAATTATTATATGATAAAACTAGTGAATCGTACGTATTTTCAGCGAACAGCGGAGATCTAACAACTTTTAAATTTCAACGTAAAGAAATACTAAAACTTCCTTATAAGAAACCTAAAAAAGGAGGCTTATTTAGCATGTCGGGAAGTAGCGGTTTCGGTGCTCGACTATTTTTAAATGACGATAAATCAGCTTTTTTAATTACTATAGATATCGATCAAGAAAAAAACATGGAGTCACATCAATTTTATCTTTTCGACAAGTCCCTGAATCTTAAATTAGAACACACTTTCGAACGCGATATTAAAGAACGTGATTACAAAGTTTCTCAATTTGAAATTTCTAACGACGGTACAACCTTATACGCTTTAGGTAGATTTTTTACACCCGAATCCAAAAGTAAAGAAGTTGGAGGAAAATACGGATACGAACTCTCTCGAATCAGCGCAAAAGGGGCAGTTTCCAATATTTTTGACTCCAAAGACAAATACGCGGCATCACTAAAAACAGTACTAATCGACGATAAACTGATTTGTGTTGGATTCTATTCCGAAAAGAAAGATAACCGTTACAAAGGAATATGTTATTACGATATCGATCCAACTACACTAAAGATTAAAGCCGAAAAATTTAATCCGTTTTCGGAGCAATTTATGATCGATAAATACGGTAAAGTTAAAGATAAAGAACTACGCTCGCTCGCATTTCGTGGAATTACAACTACTGAAAACAAAGAGATTATATTCAATGCCGAAGAAGATTATTCCACCTCACAAACAACGTTCAATGCAAATGGAGGAAGCAGAACAATAACCTCTTACCACAAGGATGACATTATTTGTGTCAAACTAAATACAGCCGGTAATCTCGAATGGTCACGAAATATCAATAAATCTGAGGCAAGTTTTGATTTTAAAGATCCTTACGCTTCTTATACTTCTTTAACCACCTCTAACAACACCTATTTCTTTATCAATAGCGGAGAAAAAGTAAAGAAATTATCGAATGACCGAATCAAATTCGTTCAATCGTCACGCGGTCGGGCAAATCTAAATGCCATCAGAATTAATCAGCATGGCGATTTTGATTACCAAGAAATCATCGACGACAAAGACGGAGAAATACCTTTTATGGTTTCAAATGGTTACACAACGAAAAACGCTATTTACTTCTTGGGTGCTGAAGACAAGAAAAAACGTCTGCTCAAGATAACTCTAGCAGAATAAAATAATTGTCGTAATCAGTAGCTAATCCCGCCTTTCGCTACTAGTCCTCAAAAAATACGGTTTGTTCAATCGGTCTCCGCGCGGCTTCTTTGGTCGCCACGCGTCTACCGTTTCACAATACCGTATTTTTTTGTGGGCTAGCCGCTGCAGTCGGGGCTAGGAACTGTGCGCACAAACGTAACGTCCAAACACTACTGATCGTTCAACGTTTTTAAAAAAGCTACCAACTGCTTTTGCTCTTGTGTCGTTAAGTTTAACGCATCCGGCGGCAACGTTTGGTTATCTACTTTCAAACCCACTCCTACTCCACCGCCCCGATTGTAAAAATCAACCACCTGCTCTAAACTGTTGTAAACACCGTTGTGCATGTAAGGTGCCGTTTTAGCAACATTGCGAAGTGTCGGCGTTTTAAACGCATTTCGCAGTTGTGGCAATTGATGTATGGCGTATCTTCCTAAATCCGGACTCAATTGTTTGTTGTCTGCTGTGGCCGGAGTACCAATAACTTCCTGCTCGGTTTTAGCAAACACAGGAGGCACCGTTCCGTTAAAAACCGGAATGAAATGACAAGTCGCACATTTTGCCTTTCCTGCAAAAACATTAAAACCGGCGCGTTCCTCGGCATTCATGGCAGTCGTTTCGCCTTGAAAATATCTATCGAAAGCACTGTTAAAAGCCGTTAAACTGCGTACGTAACTCGCAAGTGCCATTTGTACTTTGGTAGGATCTAGTTGTTCTTCCTTCGGAAATGCCGCCTTAATAAGCTTTGCATACTTTTTCGAAGCATTTACCTTCTTTGAAAATACAGCTAAATCGCCGTGCATCTCGTCTTTATTGGTAATGACATCTTTGCTTTGTTTCTCCAAATCGCTCTGACGCAAATCCCAAAACTGTGCATTTTGTAACGCTGCATACGTTAGTGTAGGTGTATTTCTTGGCAGCGATTTACCGTGTAAACTTACATTTGTTTTCAAACCATCGGTAAACGCGCGTTCGGGCCGATGGCAAGAAGCGCAATTCCTATTTCCGCTGCCGGCAAGATCGGTATCGGAAAACAATGCTTCGCCCAACTTTGCCTTCGCTTCGCTGTACTTATTTTGTAAATCTGGAATAAACGCATCAACATTGAACGCGTTTGCTGCCAGAAAACTCGCTACCGATTGATTTACGGCGGCGTTTCTATCAACATCGGCAATGCGGTGCTCCGTCTTTAATTGCTGCAATAAAACACCAATTGGTTGTACAAAACGCAGTATGAATTCGGCGCGATCAAAGGAGTTAAAATCGTTGTGTGCACGACAGTAATTCTGCGATGCACGCACCTTCTTTTCCAAAGCAGTAAACGTAGGCGAATCGAATTGTTGTTTTAAAACCAAAAACGATTCTAGAGTAGCCGCAACTTCGGGAATCGAATGCTGTGCAATTGGCGAATCGAATCCCGTAATACCAAGAGCAATCAACCGATTTACATTTAGTTGGTGCGCATCAAACAACTGCTCTTTCGTAATCGGAATTTGCTCAAACTGCCGCTTCAATTGCAATAAATTTCCATTCAGGATTTTTAATTCGGCAATCAAGGCTTTTCTGTTTTCGGGCAAATACTGTGGAAAAATCAACTCTTCAATTACTTGAAAACCGTTTGGTGGTAAAAATTTATTTTCTTCTACTTCAAGTTCGTCGAGTGCGGGCCCGTTTATGAATCGTGCCGTATCTGGAGCAAAATATTCAACCGCCCACTCCACTTTTTTATAGAGCAATCGGTTTTTCTTAAACTGGGCTTGAAACTCTTTACTGCTGTTATTCGCAGTCTCGACCAATTGTAGAAATCGCTGGTTGGCCTCGACCAATTGGGTAAGTTGAGCAACCAATTCGACGTTGTTTTGCGGTTGCGACTTTTCACAACTTACGCTTATTAAGAGCAAGAAAAGTGACAAATACCTCAGACAAATTAGAACTGTCTTTTTCATGGTTAAAATTGAAAATACGTTTTAAAATCTACGTAATCGGAATCTGAACGTAGTTGAAAGTTCAATTAACAATTGTTGAATTTATTTCATGTGCCATCCGATTAAATGCAAAAGCGGACCACTTTTTACAAGTCGTCCGCCTTTTTTTCACAACAAGTTCCTACTAATATTCAACATTTCTGATAATCACGGTTTGTCCACCTTCTTTATTGGTGTTCGTTCCGCTGCCATCGGCGTTCAAAAACGCATCTTTTTGCCAAGTGTGTGGGTGAATGTTTACCAAAAATGTATTTGGCACACCAATAACATCGCTAATGTCTTCCATCGCACCGTATTCCCATGAGCCAAAACGCATTTCGCCCGATTGGTTGTAGGTAGCGTTCCAAGCAGCGTCGGTACGCTTGTGATTCATGGTTAACCAAGGTTTGTTATTTTTTGTTCTGATGTTGTATTGCCAGATGTACGAATCGTGTTGAGCTGCAGCGTAAAAACTGTCGCCGTCTTCTTGGATGTAAACATAGTTCTCGGTAACGCAAATGTTATCCGGATTGATGATTCCTGTACCTGGAGTACTATCGCCTTCCACAACCAATTCTAATTTACCTTTTAACGGGTCGTTGTCGTTTAAAACTATTCTGTACACGCGTCCCCACATCGTGTATCCTTCAACTGGATTTCCGCCACTTGCTTGGCCGGTTGCAGTAAAATAAATTTCGCGGTTGTTCTTCGCACTTCCTTTGCGGTAATCAACATCTTCCACACGAGAAAAACGAATGGCGCCCAACTCGTTCACTTTGGTGTTAATTTGTGCTCCCGTTAAGGTACGCGCATTTGGAATTTCCACAAAGCTGATGTCATACGAATTTCCAACAGTCATCGACATTTCCACTTGGTTGCCGTCGTTTCTTTTCAAGGCGTATAATTTTCCGTTTACTAAATCGCCCACGGTATTCGAAACGTACATGATCACCTGACCTGCCGAAGCGTGGTTTGTTCCGTACGACTGATCTTCGCCGATTACAATTACGGTTTTATTCGGGTAGGCACGTTTAGTTAAAGGCACTGCATTTTCCATAGAAGCTCGTCCTAAAGCAGGTAAAACGCGGTCTTGACGACTTCTCTCGCTCGATGGACTAAAAGGATTGATACCGTGTACTAACGATTCTTCGCCACTTTCTCCAGCGGTTAAGAAAATCGGACCGAAACCGTGCAATTCTGGAGTAGCCAAAGTTGCCGAACACAAACGTGTAATTCCGCCTACGCCATCAACAATGTATTCACCTTTTACGGGCTTTAAAGTTTCGTCGAAGGTTACGCGCGAAACCGATTTTAAAATTTCGTGGTTTGTAATCATTAAATAACCCGTTCCGTTTGGGTCTTTCATAAAACCAGCACCGTCGGGTTGTGCTCCATACACAAACGTTGGTGATTGTGCTAATTGATCTGTACTGGAAATCAACGAGGTAATTTCCAAACCTTCGAATCCTGGCATTGCAGTAACCAATGGTGGCGTGGTAGATTCGTAGCTGAAATCAATTTTTCTGTTAACCGATTTACCGTTGTCATCATCTTGACAAGACGTAATAGCCAGACCTGTAAGTAGGGCAAGACTTGTAATTTTTACTGTTTTCATAGACTTATTTGAATGTTTGCAGCAAAACTACTTCGCGGATTGTGGACGGGAGTTAGCGCGATATTTTAAAAAGTTTAAGAAAACACCACTTTTATATTTGGATAATGTTAAGATGTAATGAAAGAGTTAAGAAGATGTGGGGAAAAAAAATTGAGGTAAAAAGTACTAATCCAAAAAATAAATTGTACTTTTGGGTATGGAAGAACGTTTGGAAGATAGTGGTTTAGAAGTACATGAACCGGCAGCCGTTTACAATTATATGCAAACACGCCTGCCCGATTTTAATTTCATGGAACGTTTATACAATTTAGTTAGCTTAACTGAGGATACGCTGGCTTATTGGTTGAGCATTACGCCAAAAACCATTCGAACCTACCGGAAAAACCGAGATCTAAAATTAAAAGCCAACACCAAAGAACAAATCGTTATGTTACTCTTGCTTTACAAACACGGCGAAGAACTTTTTGGAGATGTAAAAACCTTCGAATCGTGGTTGGCTGCACCTAACATTAGCTTGGGTGGAGTGGCGCCGCAGCAGTTCTTGAACACTGTTAATGGCATTCGCCTTATCGATAACAAACTCACAGCGCTTGCCTTTGGCGAAAATGCGTAATGATTACGGTTTACAACATTCGTTTAGAGAAGTACGCGGGCACTTTAGAGGCTTCGGGTCGTGCCAACAGATGGAACCGACAAGATGAATTTGTTTTATACGGCGCTTCGCATATTTCGTTAGCCGCATTAGAACTACTGGCGGGAACATCGTTGAAGCCGCTAGCAGGAAAATACGTTGTTTTAGAAATTGCCATAGATGTAACCGATTTTGCGCGAGTAGATCCTAGAAAACTACCTGAAAATTGGCGTCATGTAGATGCTTACGCCGATTTACAAAAACTCGGGAGTCGGTGGTATCAATCCAAAATAGATTTGGTTTTACAAGTACCTTCGGCCGTTGTACCTTACGAATACAACTATTTAGTTGATACAAAACATCCGGATTTTGCCATGCGTTGTCGAATACTGCGCCAATTGCCTTTTGATTTCGATAACCGATTTGTAGCGAAGAACGAGAATAAGTAACGTAACTGGAAACGTATTTCGGGATTGCTCGTTTTAGGGTGAACGATTGTTGCATTAGGTATTGCAGCGGTTACAAGGGACTGCAAAAACCGGTGGCAGCCCGAAAAGCGAGCGGCGACTAAAAGAAGCCGATTGCTTGACAGGCTGCCACGGTTTTTGAAGTTGCTTGTTTGAGCGGAAAGACCGACGGCGCTTTGCGTATTTCCACCTAACGTCTGGCGCCGGAATGCCCAAATAACTATTCTTCGTCTTTGCTAACCGATTTTTTACTGCGGTTCATCTTCATGTTTAGCACTTCAACGAGCAGTGAAAATGCGATGGCGAAATACAGGTATCCTTTAGGAATAGGTGTTACGTGACTTCCGAAAAACTCGGCATTGGCCAAGTGAGCCGCTTCGGTAACGAGCATGAAACCGATGAGCACCAAAAACGACAAGGCCAAAATTTGGATCGAGGGATGTTTGTTGACGAAAGTTCCGACGGGAACTGCGAACTGCATCATAACCAAAACTGAGATAATAACAGCGGTTATCATGATATACAATGCTCCTTCGACACCGTTTGTCATTCCCACAGCGGTTAGAATAGAGTCGAACGAGAACACTATATCGATCATGATGATTTGAAAAATAACGTTGCCGAACGACTTTGCTGCCGACTTTTTCAACTCTTTTTCCTCCTCGCCCTTTTCATCTACTTTTTCGCGAATTTCGTTGGTTGATTTATACAGCAAAAAGAGTCCGCCGAGCAATAAAATGATGCTTTGGCCAGTGATACTCATGCTGATGTGTTCGGTATTGATTATGAACCACGGCTCTTTCATGGCAATGAGAAAGCTGATTCCGAACAACAAGGTGATACGCATAAACATGGCGAGAAACATACCAATTTTCGTAGCTTTTTTACGCTGTTCGGCAGGTAACTTTCCGGTGGTTATGGAAATGAAAATGATGTTATCGATACCGAGGACGATTTCGAGAAACGTTAGTGTTAACAGGGCAATCCATGCGGCCGGATTCGAAAGTAATTCTAGAATCATTAAAGCAAAATTTAGTTTTAGTTATCAAGTAAAATAGCGGTTCCGATACTCTTGTTTTGGCTACCTACGAGACCGAATTCAAAGGTATAGGAATTTTTGGTAGTTGAAAGAATACGAATGACTACGCCTTTTTGTTCTTGGCGATTTTTCGGATTCTTCTTTTGCAGGATGTACTCGCAATCGTTCACCCAACGCACCGACGAGGTATCGGTTTTTCCTTTGTAGGTCTCGATTTCGATACTGTCTTTACGCACAAAAACGGTGGTTTGTTTTTTTCCGTTCTCTTCGTAGGTAAATGAAAATTTACCGTTTTTGAAGTCGGCACAATTGCGTTCGGCGTTGTAACAGCTACTGAACAGGCAAAGAATAAGAAGGAGTACAATACAATTAGTTTTCATTCTTTTTGTGTTTTTCTATTTCGGAATCGGTGAAATGTTTGATGGCTTTTTCGCGTTCAAACTTCTCGTCGTTGTATGATTTACTTGCGTTTTTAGCGATGGAAAGCGTTTGCCAAGAATCGGAGACGAGCATTTTTGCCAAAAAAACGATTTGCCCGATGTGATACGGATAATGTGCAAGTTGTCTCAGCAAAGCTTCTTCGACGGTATGTCCTTCGTTTCTGATGTACACAATGCGTTGCATGTCGGCGCTTGACAGTGCGTTTAACGAATTGAAAAACACATCCCAGCCTTGGTTCCACGCTTCCCAGAGTTCGGAAGGCGAGGTAATTTGCGATTCAAATTCGGCATCGCGGTTGCGCCACGGTTTTTCGCCGTCGGACTCGAGAAAATCAGTAAACCGTGATTTCATATTTCCCGACAAATGCTGTACAATGATGGCAATGCTGTTTGATTCGGGTGTGGGTACACTGAAAAGAGCTGTTTCGGGAATTTGGTTCATTGCTTTCTCTGCCAGCGTTTTGTAATAGAGAAATTGCTTTTTAAGGGTATCGAGTGTTTGCATCAGTCTAGACTTTTAACGATGGTCATAACCCCTTTAAAAATAAGAAACATTCCAACAACACAAATGATGCAACCCACAGCTAAAATAACGGGAAACAGTGGTTGTTGTTGATTTTTAAACGAAAAGTGAATAACTGTTGGACCGACGAACAGGCACGGAAGCGACCACAAGAGTTTCCCGACTCCTTTGTACAGAATTTCTTTATTTACTGCCATTTTCTTTGGTATAATCAACAGCTTTGCGCACGCTGCCTTTGGTTAGGAGTAAGTCTTTTGCTTCGTTGTAAGAAATACCGGTTTCTTCGACGATCATTTTGGTGCCGCGATCAACGAGTTTGTCGTTACTCAATTGCATATCGACCATTTTATTTCCGCGAACACGTCCGAGTTGAATCATGCTGGTGGTCGACAACATATTGAGTACTAACTTTTGTGCAGTCCCGGCTTTCATGCGCGAGCTGCCGGTAACTACTTCTGGTCCGACAACCACCTCGATCGGAAATTGGGCTGCACGTGCTAACGGACTTCCCGCATTACAAGTGATGCAAGCCGTAATTAATGCGTTTTCGGCGGCTGTTTTCAAGCCTGCAATCACATAAGGTGTGGTTCCCGATGCGGCAATTCCTACCACCACATCGCCCGATTTAGCGCCTTCTCGTTGTAAATCGATCCAAGCCTGAGTCGTATTGTCTTCTGCGTTTTCTACCGCACGGCGAATGGCTTGATCTCCGCCCGCAATGATGCCGTTTACTAAATCGAACGGAACACCGAACGTGGGCGGACATTCGCTGGCATCAACAATACCTAATCGCCCGGAAGTTCCGGCACCGATGTAAAACAAACGACCACCGTTTTTCAAGCTTGTAACGATTTGTTCGACCACTTTTTCAATTTGTGGAAGAGCTTTGGCAACGGCGGCTGGAACCGACTGATCTTCTGCATTAATAATCTGCAAAAGTTCGGCAACCGACTTTTTTTCGAGGTCGGAGTATTTGGAGGATCGCTCGGTTACTTTATCGAAATCCATAACGATAGTTGTTTGAGTCGGAGTTGTTTTCTAATCTTCTACTTCAATGTGATTTTTGGCATATCCGCGCCACTTTTCGATACACAAACGCATATCTTCGGGTAACTCGGTGTCGAAACGCATCATTTCGCCGGTAGTTGGGTGCACAAAACCGAGGGTTTTCGCGTGTAATGCTTGTCGGGGCAAGATTTTAAAACAATTGTCGACAAACTGCTTGTATTTTGTAAAGGTCGTTCCTTTTAAAATCAGATTTCCGCCGTAGCGCTCATCGTTAAACAGCGTATGTCCCAGATGTTTCATGTGTACTCGAATTTGGTGTGTCCGACCGGTTTCGAGTGTACACGATACTAAAGTCACGTATGTTAAACGTTCAATTACTTTATAATGCGTAATGGCTGGTTTTCCGATTTCGGGATCGGCGTACACCGACATTTGCATGCGATCGCGCGGATGACGCGCAATATTACCAACTATGGTGCCTTCATCTTCCTTGACGATTCCCCAAACCAAAGCGATGTATTCGCGCTCGCTGGTTTTTGCTTCGAACTGCTTGGCCAAATGTGTCATTGCTGTTTCGGTTTTGGCGATAACTAGAAGTCCGCTGGTATCTTTATCGATTCTGTGCACGAGTCCAGGACGCTCGCTGCTGTTGAGCGGCAAATTTTGAAAATGAAAAGCCAAGGCATTTACTAGAGTTCCGGTATAGTTGCCGTGTCCGGGATGAACTACCAAGCCCGCTGGTTTGTTAATAAGTAAAAGCGCATCGTCTTCGTAAACGATATCGAGCGGAATATCTTCTGGATCAATGCGGTTTTCAAATGGCGGATGTGGTAATAAAATACGAACCACATCAAATGGTTTCACGCGATAGTTCGATTTTACTGGAATATCGTTTACGTAAATGTCGCCGTTATCGGCTGCTTTTTGAATTTTATTTCGGGTCGTATTGGCTACGACTTGCATCAGAAATTTATCGATGCGCAATAATTCTTGTCCTTTGGGAACTTCAAATCTGAAATGTTCGAATAAACTATCTTCTTCTTCAATTTCAGCTATTTCGTCTGTACTCATGGTAAGCTATCTATTGGTTCCTGAGTATCTTCTTCGTCTTCAAAACCACCGCTTCCATCGCCAAGCACAAGATCAATTTTACTTCCTTTAAGAATTTTCTCGCCAGCTTTCACGGTTTTTCCATTGCATTTCACTTCCAGAACCATGTCTTTTCCGATGTACGGTTTGTAAGTGAGTGAACCTAAAGTAAGTCCGGCTGATTGAAGTGTACTTTCGGCGTTACGCAGCGTTTTCTCTACCAATTCGGGCATACGAATGGTGCTGTAACCTCCAGAATTGATTTTCAAATAGATTTTACGATCTGATTTAACCTTCTCACCCGGCGCGGGATCTTGTTGAACAACCGAAAATTTGGGAAATTCCGGATTGAAGTCGACTGTGTCGAGAACTACGTAATCTAAATCCGCATCGTCTAAAACTTCTTCGGCTTGTTCGGTACTCATTTTTGCTAAGTTGGGTACAGCAATTTCTTCGCCGTGATTGGTGGAGAAATCCAGGTATTGCAGCAAGAGAAATCCGACAGCAATGGTGATTATAAATGCCAGAAAAAGCTGACCAAAAAACGTTTTTGAAGTTAAATATTCCCGAAGGGTCATGCGCCAAATTTTAGTTGCAAAGATACAGAATGAACAACTGAAACGGATGTGAAAAAAATGATATTTTTGTTTACGCGTTTGGAAGAAAAAATAGAGCGTTTAATACGTATTTTCCGAATCGTAGCGCAGCGTTTTTGTTGTGTTTTTTTTAAGCGTATTAATCTTCAATTACAGACGAATGAAAAACATCGCCGTTATAATGGGCGGATATTCAAGCGAATACCAAATCTCAATAAAGAGTGGCAACGTAGTTTACGAAACCTTAGATCGACAGAAATACCGGCCATATCGGATAGTGATTACTGCCGAACGTTGGTTTCATCTTACTGATGACCATAGAGAGATTGCTGTAAATCGCGGTGATTTTAGTGTGGAAATAGACGGGGAAACGATTTTTTTCGACGCTGTTTTTAACGCCATTCACGGAAGTCCGGGTGAAGATGGGTTGTTGCAAGCGTATTTTGAGTTGTTGGGCATTCCGCAGAATTCCTGCAATTATTATCAGGCCGCACTCACGTTCAACAAGCGTGATTTATTAGCCGTTTTGCGTCCGTACGGAATTAAAATGGCAAAATCGTTTTATGTAAACAAAGGCGATGTCGTTGATTTTGAAGCGATTGTTGACACGGTTGGTTTACCTTGTTTTGTAAAACCGAATAAATCGGGAAGTAGTTTTGGAATCTCGAAAGTTAAGGACAAAGCGGCTTTGCCTGAGGCGCTTGAGGTTGCTTTCGCAGAAGATCACGAAGTTTTAATCGAATCGTTTTTAGATGGAACGGAAGTTTCGATTGGCGTTTTACGAATTGATGGCGAGGTAAAAGCTTTGCCAATTACTGAAATTGTCTCGGAAAACGACTTTTTTGATTACGAAGCTAAGTATGAAGGTAAGTCGCAAGAAATTACACCGGCACGTATTTCCGAGGAATTGGCCGAAAAAGTGCGAGCTGCCGCTATAAAAGCCTATACGATTTTAGGCATGAAAGGATTTTCAAGAAGCGAGTTTATTTTGGTAAACGACGAGCCGTATATGCTGGAAATGAACACCATTCCCGGTCTAACGAAAGAGAGTTTGATCCCGCAACAGGCGGCAGTAGCTGGCATTTCGTTACAAGATTTATTTACAAACAGCATTGAAGACTCGATGCGTTAACTGATTCACAGCCATGAGAAAAGCTATTTTTCCGGGATCTTTTGATCCGATAACGCTCGGACATTACGATATCATAAAACGGAGTTTGCCTTTGTTTGACGAAATAATTGTTGCCATTGGTGTAAATGCCGAGAAAAAGTACATGTTTTCGTTAGAACAACGACTCGATTTTATTCAAAAAGCGTTTACAGACGAACCGAAAGTGCGCGTAATTACATACGAAGGTTTAACGGTATCGCTTTGCAAGAAAGAAAAAGCGGGTTTTATTTTGCGTGGACTCCGCAATCCGGCTGATTTTGAATTTGAAAAAGCAATTGCACACACGAATCGGAAGTTATCGAAAATTGAGACCGTTTTTTTATTGACTGCTGCAAATACTTCGTACATCAGTTCGAGTATTGTGCGAGATGTTATTCGAAATGGCGGCGATTATACGGTCTTGGTTCCGGATTCGGTTCGGGTGTAATTAACGTTACGTGGGAACGATTGCCCGCAGCAGGGATTGCAGCGAAAAGCCTTTTTAGGCCGCCGCGGTTCCGCGGGCTACTAACCTGAGTTCGATTAAAAATCTTTGTCAGATCGCTTAAAATCAACAAATTGTAAAATCAAACAGCAATCTAAATGAACAGCTGCCACGCTAAACAGATAAACGGCTGCCTACTTCGTTGGATTTTTTTGCGATACTACAGTATCCCAACAAAAATCCGCCTTGTATTCAACCATTTATCTGTTTTCTGACCACAATTTTTATATCGAACTCAGTTTAAAAAGCTTGTAGCGTAAAGCCCGGTGCCGACCGTTATGACTTTTGTTTTACCACGATTTTTGAGGGAGGCAGCTGCCCTACTCTTCAAAAAGTAATTTAATGTTTTCGAAGGAATTTTTTAAGGCTTCGGCGCAGGCTTGGGCATCTAACCAGGCTACTTTTTCGATGCCTTCTTCGGCTTGCGGAATAAGTTGCTGAACACTCGAACTTCTCATTTCGTACCACTGCGTAACTTTGAGTTTATAGCGTCCGTTTCGTTTAAAAATGTGATAGGTTTTTTGAAGTTTATCGGTGATGATGAGGTTATCGATTCCTGTTTCTTCTTGTACTTCGCGAACAGCGGCAAGTTCGTTGGTTTCGCCCTTTTCGAGTCCGCCTTTAGGTAAATCCCATTTGCCGTTTCGGAAGATGAAGAGCACTTCATTTTTCTTATTATAAACCAAACCACCAGCAGCTTTGTGTACAGGCAGTTTTGATTTGAGAGTTTTAAGCATTTCTTTTTCGTCGGGATGATAAAGAAAGGCTTTATCGACTTTACCTTGAAATAGTTTTACGATAAGATTTTTAATATCAACGCTTTCCAGCAAAAACAGGTCGAAATCTGTTTCTTTTTGGGTTTGGTTTGTCAAAAAAAGAGGTTTATCGTTGACAAAAACTTTATACATTTGTGCTATGGTTTTTAACAAAGAAACAGCCGCCAAGACAGCCGAGCTTTTGCTGCAAATTAATGCAATTAAATTGAATCCGGGAAATCCGTTTTTGTGGTCGTCCGGATGGAAATCGCCTATTTATTGCGACAATCGGGTGACTTTATCTTTTCCTCCTATTCGCAATTATTTAAAAGAGGAATTTGCAAAAAATATTGAAAAGCAATTTGGCAAACCCGATGTAATTGCAGGCGTTGCCACTGGAGCTATTGGTATTGGATTACTTGTTGCTGAAGCACTTGCCTTGCCTTTTGTTTATGTGCGTCCGGAGCCGAAAAAGCACGGCAGACAGAATCAGATTGAAGGATTTTTGCAGAAAGGACAACATGTGGTTGTTATTGAAGACTTGATTAGTACTGGAAATAGCAGCTTAATGGCTGTTGAAGCTTTACGCGAAGCAGGAGCTCAAGTAAAGGGAATGGCTGCGATTTTCGATTACGGTTTTGATGTTGCGAAGTCGAATTTTAAAAAATCGAATGTTGATTTATTTACCTTAAGTAATTACGAGCATTTACTGCCCTTAGCGGTTGCCAAACGATATATAACTGAAACCGAAGAACAAACTTTAGTCGAATGGCGCGTTAATCCTGCCGGCTGGGGAATGGAAGTGGAATAAAAAATATCTTTATGAAATTAGAAAGCCCTAGAACCGAAGTTGGAAAATCAGCTCAATATTTATTTGATTCGTTAACCGACATTCAGAATTTTGAGAAACTGATGCCTGAAAGTATTGCCAAATTTGAAGTTACCGACGCCGATAGCTTTATTTTTGGATTGAAAGGCATGCCTGAAATAAAATTGCGTTTGAAGGAAAAAACAGCTCCAAATCATATTGTTTTAGGTGCTGCGAGCGACAAATTGCCTTTTACTTTACGTGCAGCCATCGAAGACTTAGGTGTTGATAAAGCAGGAATTCAACTGTTTTTTGAAGGCGAATTCAATGCTATGATGGCAATGATGGTTAAAGGACCGATTCAGAAGTTTATCGACACATTGTCGGAAAACATGTCGAAACTTTAGTACATCATTTTCACTTCTTTGATACCGTACTCCCGAATTTCGTCGTTTTCGTGCTGAAGTACTAATTTACCTTCGGGAGAAACCCCTAGTATTAGTGCGTTAAAAAGAAGATTGTTTACTTGATAAACGGCCGGTTTCTGGTATTTCATCAAAACACTGAGATATTTCGTTCGAATTATGGCTAGTGATTCTGCGCTGCTGTTTTCGAATAGTTCGATTATTTGATCGCGGATTTCAAGCATCAATATCGTATCGTCTTCAATGTCAACACCATTTAGCAGCAAAGAAGTGGCAGAAGGCAGTTCGTTGAAATTGCTTTGTTTGACGTTTATTCCGATTCCCACGATAAAAGTCGGATTTCCTTGATTGTCGTTTAGCTGTTCGATTAAAATGCCACCGAGTTTCCTGCCGCCTGCCATAATGTCGTTCGGCCATTTTATTTCACTTGCTAGTCCGAATTTGTTTAAGCTTTGCTGAATGGCAACAGACACGAGCATTTGAAATTCAAAATCGTGTTTAAATTTTTCGACAGGCTTTCGCACCAACAAACTAAATGTTAACGACTTACCAGCTTCGGCCAGCCAAGTTGCGCCCATTTGCCCACGTCCGGCGGTTTGTTCTAAGGCGTGAACCAGCGTAAAGTTGGCAACAAAAGTTTGTTTGGTTTGTTGTTTTAAAAAGCTGTTGGTCGAATCTATGGCATTTAGTTTGATAACTGTTAGCTTGTTGCTCATGAACGTCGTTTAATCTTGTGTTAACGACCGAAAGTAACAACAAAAATTGGTAAATTTGCGCACTTACATTTAAAGAATAGATGGCGAAAAAAACTACGGGTAACGACGAATTACTAGCAGAGATTATTAAAGGAATCGAAGAGGTTAAAGGAAACGATATTGATATTTTGGATTTGCGCGCAATAGACAACTCAGCCTGCGACTACTTTGTAATTTGTAATGGAAACTCAAACACACAGGTAAACGCCATTGTAAACTCCGTACAAAAAACGGTATCTCGTGCTTTGAAAGACAAGCCTTGGCATGTTGAAGGATCAGAGAATGCCGAATGGGTGTTAATGGATTACGTGAGCATAGTAGTTCATGTTTTTCAGAAGCACATACGCGAGTATTACAACATTGAAAGTTTATGGGGGGACGCCAAGATTACCTCTATTCCCTCTAATTATTAAAGAAAAAAAGGCTTATGTCTAAGGAAAATAATTCGCAGCCGCGAAAAATTAAGTTTAACCCTATGTGGCTCTATGCCGCATTAGTTGGATTTTTGGTCTTCCTCTACGTGACTGGAAGCACTAATATCAAGGATCCGTCTAAAATTAGTACATCTACTTTCCGCCAATACCTCGAAATGGGCTTAATTGATCGTGTAGTAGTTTATAACACGACTGAAGCAGAAGTTTATTTAAACGCTGCAGCATTAAAACAACCCGCTTTTAAAGATGTAGCGAAAGGAGTTTTCGGTGCACCTAATGGTCCGCATTTTTATCTGGACGATATCGGTGACGGCGAGACGTTTCAAAAAAATCTTGAAAATGCCGTTGCCGCTAAAAAATTAAAGGATTACAATTTTGAGAAACGGAGTGATTGGGGAGAAATTCTTTCCTTCCTATTCCCAATTATTATAATCGTAATCTTTTGGTTGTATATCATGCGCCGCATGTCGGCTGGTGGTGCTGGTGGACCGGGCGGACAAATTTTCAACATTGGAAAATCAAAAGCGCGTTTGTTCGACGAAAAAAGCGACATAAAAATTACATTTAAAGACGTTGCCGGTTTAGAAGGAGCGAAAGAAGAAATTCAAGAAATTGTTGAATTCTTAAAAAACCCGGAACGCTATACGAATTTAGGAGGAAAGATTCCGAAAGGCGCCTTATTAGTTGGACCTCCAGGAACTGGTAAAACCTTACTCGCGAAAGCTGTAGCCGGCGAAGCTCGTGTGCCTTTTTTCTCGCTTTCTGGTTCAGATTTTGTGGAAATGTTTGTTGGCGTAGGTGCATCACGCGTTCGAGACTTGTTCAAACAAGCTAAGGAAAAGTCGCCCGCAATCATCTTCATTGATGAAATCGACGCTGTAGGTCGTGCTCGAGGAAAAAATTCGTTCAGTGGCGGAAACGACGAGCGAGAAAATACGCTGAATCAGCTTCTTACAGAAATGGATGGTTTTGGAACCAACAGTAACGTTATCGTTCTCGCAGCTACGAACCGCTCCGACGTTTTGGATAAGGCTTTGATGCGCGCTGGACGATTCGATCGTCAAATTTTCGTTGATTTACCTGATATCCGTGAAAGAAAAGAGATTTTCGAAGTGCATTTGAAGCCTTTGAAAAAAGTAGAAGATTTGGATACTGATTTTCTTGCAAAACAAACTCCTGGTTTCTCAGGTGCTGATATTGCCAATGTTTGTAATGAAGCAGCGCTAATTGCCGCTCGTAAAAATAAACCAGCAGTGGACAAACAAGATTTTCTGGATGCTGTTGACCGTATTGTGGGTGGTTTGGAGAAGAAAAATAAAATTATTACTAAAGAAGAAAAACGTGCTATTGCCATTCACGAGGCCGGACATGCAACAGTGAGTTGGATGCTTGAGCACGCTGCGCCGTTAGTGAAAGTAACGATAGTACCTCGCGGTCAAAGCTTGGGAGCAGCTTGGTACTTACCGGAAGAACGACAAATTGTCAGACCCGACCAAATGCTCGACGAAATGTGTGCTACGATGGGCGGAAGAGCTGCCGAAAAAGTAACATTTGATACGATCTCGACCGGAGCTTTGAGCGATTTAGAAAAAGTGACTCGCCAAGCGCGTGCAATGGTAACGATATTCGGTTTGAACGATAAAATTGGAAATGTTACTTATTACGACAGTTCTGGGCAAGCCGAATACAGCTTCTCGAAACCATATTCGGAAGATACTGCACGCGTAATCGACAAAGAAATTAGCGATTTGATTGAGTCGCAATACCAACGTGCCATTGCTATTTTGGAAGAGAATAAGGAAAAACTTTTTCAATTGGCCGACATTTTAATTGAACGCGAAGTGATCTTTAAAGACGATTTAGAAGCGATTTTTGGTCAGCGCCAATGGCAAACTGCCGAAGAAGCTGATAAACAGCTGTAAGAATACACCTTCCTAATTTTATAAAAACTTGTTTCAATCAGTAGTTGAAACAAGTTTTTTTTATCTTTGGACGCAACGAACTTTTGCGAGCAGTAAAGCCAAATGAGTATTTTTAAAAAGTTTTTTAATTCCAGCACCGACAACTCCGGAGAAACTCCAGGAGACGACCTAACCAATCTGCACGCCGGACTGACAACCGACGAGCTTTTCACATTGAAATTCCGCAAAAACGGAGGCAAGTTTCTGTATTGTGAAAATATGGCTGAAGTTAAAACGCATTTTGAAGATATTTTGGAAGAAAACGATTGGTTTGAACAAGAAGCCATGTGTTTTGAACCCAAGCTGTTTTCGCTTTTGGATGAGAATAAAATTCCACACGAAAAAACTGCAAATCCCAAATTTTTATTGGCTAGCTGCGAAAATTTAATTGCCGAAGAAGGATCGGTATTGTTATCTTCCAACCAAATTAAACATCACAAACCACAGGAACTTCCTGCAAATTTTGTCATTTTTGCGACTACTTCGCAACTGGTTCAAACAAAATCAGACAGCTTGCGTACTATCAAGCAGCGCTACGACAAAAACTACCCGAGCAACATCATGGCTTTTACGTATTTTGAAAAATCAAAAGAAGAAGATTTTCTTCACTACGGAAGCGTTGCTAAAAACTTGTATTTGCTTCTTTTAGAGGACGCTTAGTATGAACGAAACGTTGCAGCGGGCGCTATCTGGAGCGGTGTACATCTTGCTCCTACTCTCGGCTGTATTGTATTCTACCGAAAGTTTCTTCGTATTATTTTACTTTTTTTTACTGATAGCGGTTTTCGAATTTTCAAAGCTCGTTCGCATCCATTCACTGGTTCCAACACTTTTGGCGAGTTTAATTTACGGCAGCTCTGCTTACATGCTTGTTTACAAGGTAAATATCCAGTACGTTGATATTGTTGTGCTCGGAATCACGCTTTTTGTTTCCTTGATTAGTATGATTTTTCTATTCGATAACAAGCACACCGAGCTGCGTCGTGTAAGTAAATACATTTTTTTAATTGGCTATATTATTTTGCCTTTTATAAGTATCATGAATATTACTGCTTTAGGTGAAGAAGATCCCAATTCGGTGTATTTGCTAAAAACGTACAAGCCAAAAATATTAATCAGTGTTTTTATTTTGATTTGGACAAACGATACGTTTGCATACATCGTTGGAAAATCGATTGGGCGCAATAAACTTTTTGAACGAATTTCACCCAAAAAAACAATAGAAGGTTTTCTCGGTGGACTTCTCTTCTCTTTACTTGCTGCTTTTTTGATTTCGAAATTTTACATGCAACCAAAACCCATTCACTTCCAAAAGTCTTTGATTATTTGGGGTATAACAGCGGTTTTAATCAGTGTTTTCGGCACAATAGGCGACTTAATAGAATCGAAATTCAAACGAATTGCTGGTGTTAAAGACAGCGGAAACATCATGCCCGGACACGGCGGTATACTCGATCGGCTCGATAGTATTATATTTGTCGCACCATTTATATTTTTACTGTACAAAATTCTCCCAAAATGATCGTATCATTCCACAAAGAAGGCGCAAAAATTATCTTAATCTCCTGCATGATTGTTGTGGCGGGGATACTAGTAACTGAAGCCATTTTTCCGAATATTTATCTGAGAAAAGGCATCCAGAGCTTTCTTTTGATTTTTCTGATATTGATTCTTCAGTTTTTTCGAAACCCGAACCGAAGCTTAATTCCTACCTTAGATACCATTACTGCACCAGTAGATGGAAAAGTTGTGGTTATTGAAGAAGTATACGAACCTGAAATTTTTAAATCGAATCGATTACAAGTATCGATTTTCATGTCGCCCATAAACGTACACGTGACGCGTTATCCGATAGGCGGAAAAATCACGCACAGTATTTACCATCCTGGAAAGTACTTGGTTGCTTGGCATCCGAAAGCAAGTACAGAAAACGAGCGAACAACTGTAGTTATTGAAAATGAAGTGCTGGGAGAAATCATGTACCGACAAATTGCCGGTGCTTTAGCTAAACGTATTGTGAACTACGCCAAAGAAGGTCAGATGGTGCTTCAAGGATCGGATGCTGGATTTATAAAATTTGGAAGTCGCGTTGATTTATTTTTGCCTCCAGGCACTCCCGTTCAGGTTAAAATCGGAGATGTGGTAAAAGGAAATAGAACTGTAATTTTCAAAAAATAATGTCGGACTTATCTTTAGAAGAACGATTTCAACAGGCTTTTCAGAAAGCTTCGGAGATGCGTCAGGCCGATTTGCCTCCAGACGTTCAATTGCGTTTATATTCGTTTTATAAACAAGCTACTTTTGGAAATATAGACCGAAGTATGCAAACGGATTACGATTTGCGAAATGCTTTTAAAACGAACGCTTGGATGCAGATAAGATCTATGAGTGTTGAAGATGCCATGAAAAATTATATTCAAGTTGTTGAAGATATTCTAAAAAGCGAATTATGAAGTCTTTTACACGAGCAGTTATTCTAGCAGTTATCCTCAGTTCTTGTAACGAGAAAAAGCTCATTGAAGTAGAAGTTCCACTACCTGAAAAAGAAGTAAAAGCTGCCTTATCTAGCCCAGATGATGTAAGAGCAGAGCCCGGAACTTTTGAGTTGGCGAAATTACCCTACGCTTATAATGCGTTAAGCCCATCGATAGACGCAAGTACGATGGAAAATCATTATTCAAAGCATTATTTAACGTACACGAATAACCTCAACAAAGCCATTAAAGGAACTGAAATGGAGCAGCTTACTATAGAAGAGATTCTGAAGAAAGCGAGCTCGGCAGATGAAAATCTGCGCAACAATGCGGGAGGATATTACAACCACAGCTTATTTTGGGAAATCATGGGACCTAAAGGTGGCGGACAACCGAAAGATACGCTTGCCTTAGCGATTTCGAGAGATTTTGGTTCGTTTGAGAATTTTAAAAACGAATTTAGCAATCAAGCAACGGCTATTTTTGGTTCGGGTTGGACGTGGTTGAGCGTTGATAAAGCGGGAAAACTACAGATATCTACGACACCAAATCAGGATAATCCGTTGATGCCGGGCGTTTCGGTTAGCGGAACACCTATTCTGGCATTAGACGTCTGGGAACATGCCTACTATTTGCAATATCAGTACCGTCGAAGAAATTACATCAATGCGTTTTTTGAAGTCATCAATTGGCAGAAAGTAAACGAAAAATACGAGGAGGCGATAAAGAAGTAAATCCTATTTCCACAGTCAAAATGAAATAAAAAATGCCGTGACAATTCGTTTATCACGGCATTTTTATTTAAAAGAGATTAGCTTCTAGCTTAAGCGTTCTTCCAAAACAGCAATCTTCGCTAAAGCATCGGCTTGTTTTTGACGTTCTATAGCAATAACTTTTTCGGGTGCGCTGTTAACAAAACGTTCGTTTGAAAGTTTAGCTTCAACCGATTTTAAAAAGCCTTTATAATATTCGAGCTCTTCTTGCAGTTTAGCACGTTCGGCTTCTAAATCGATTTTTTCACCTAAAATTACGTAGTATTCGTTGGTTTTATATCGGAAAGAAGCTGCATTTTCCGGCTTTTCTGAAACGTATTCCAAGGAAGAAATGTTTAGCAATTTCGCGATTATAGAATCGGTTTTATCGCTAATCTTTTCCTTGTTGATGATCTGTACTTGAATCGCGTCTTTAAAAGGAAGATTTCGGTCTTTACGGATACTGCGAAGTCCGCTAACAATTTCAAAAGAAATGTCGAATTGCTGGAGTAAGTCGTTGTTTTCGCCAGTAATCTTTGGCCAACTATTTACAATCAACGCTTCTTCTTTAGTACGTGGTTTTATCGCGTGCCATATTTCTTCAGTTAAGAACGGCATAAACGGATTGAGCAAGCGTAGATTGTCTTCCAATAAATCGATGATTGCCTGCAAGGTCTGACTGTCAATGGGTTGTTGATAGCCCGGTTTTACTATTTCGAGCAACCACGAACAGAAATCGTCCCAAATGAGTTTATAAGTGCTCATCATGGCATCGGAAATGCGGTATTTACTGAAGTGATCGTCGATTTCGACTACGGCTTGCGACAATTTAGCACGATACCAGTCGATTGCAATTTTACTAGCAGCCGGTTGTTGAATATCGTCTGAAACTTCCCAACCTTTAATT
This sequence comes from Flavobacterium aurantiibacter, assembly GCF_002251775.1. Taxonomy (GTDB): domain Bacteria; phylum Bacteroidota; class Bacteroidia; order Flavobacteriales; family Flavobacteriaceae; genus Flavobacterium; species Flavobacterium aurantiibacter. Next base: position 20,250 of record NZ_NOXX01000211.1, on the reverse strand, counting down.
AATCGGAATGCATTCCAAATTTTGTGCGCAAATGCTTTTCCTTGGGCGCAATAGGCTTCATCAAACAAAATATCGTTACCGTCGGATCCGGCTAAGAGCATACCCACGCGTACGCCGTCGGCACCGAACTTCTCGATAAGTTCTAGCGGTTCCGGCGAGTTTCCGAGTGATTTCGACATTTTTCTGCGTTGCGTATCGCGAACAATACCTGTGAGATAAACTCCGGTAAAGGGTTTTTCTCCAACGAATTCGTAACCGGCAATAATCATACGGGCTACCCAGAAAAACAAAATCTCAGGCGCTGTCACCAAATCTTGAGTCGGATAGTAGTATTTAAACTCTTCGTTATTCGGATTCATTATTCCTCCAAAAACCGAAATAGGCCACAACCAAGACGAAAACCAAGTGTCGAGTGCATCTGGATCTTGTCGTAAGTCTGTTTGCTTCAAATTGTTGTTTCCGGTAGCTATTCGCGCGAGTTGCAAGGCTTCGTCCCAGTTTTCGGCAACTACAAAATCTTGCTTGCCGTCGCCATAAAAATAGGCTGGTATTTGTTGTCCCCACCACAATTGTCGTGAAATATTCCAGTCGCGAACATTCTCTAACCAATGGCGGTAGGTATTTTCGAATTTCTTTGGATACAAATTAATTTCATCCGATTCTAAAACTGCTTTCAATGCTGGCTTAGCTAGATCTTCCATTTTCAAAAACCACTGGTCGGAAAGACGTGGCTCGATTACGGCTTTGGTTCGTTCAGAAGTTCCCACTTTATTTTGGTGGTTTTCTACTTTTAGCAACAAACCTTTTTCTTGCAGTTCTTTTTCGATGGCTTTTCTAACGTCAAAACGATCTTTGCCGGCATAATGCAAGCCAAAGCTGTTTAAAGTAGCATCTTCATTAAAAATATCGATGACTTCCAAATTGTATTTATCCCCGATGTTCTTGTCGTTGATGTCGTGCGCTGGCGTAACTTTCAAACAACCTGTACCGAATTCAATATCAATATAATCGTCGGAAATAATAGGCACTTCGCGGTTAGCAATCGGAACAATAACGGTCTTTCCAATAAACTTTGCGTAGCGCTCGTCGTTTGGATTCACGCAAACCGCCGTATCTCCAAAAATGGTTTCCGGACGCGTAGTTGCTACGGTTAAAAAGTCGTCGCTGTCCGTAAATTTATATTTTAGGTAAAACAACTTCGATTGTTGCTCTTCGTAAATCACTTCTTCATCGGAAAGTGTCGTTTTAGCTTCCGGATCCCAGTTTACCATGCGATAGCCGCGATAAATCAGACCTTTTCGATACAAATCCACAAAGCATTTGATTACGGAAGCCGACATATCGGGATCCATCGTGAATTTCGTACGATTCCAATCGCAGGATGCACCTAACTTTTTAAGTTGTTCGAGAATCACTCCGCCATACTTGTGCGTCCAATCCCAAGCGTGTTCAAGGAATTCCTCACGCGTTAGGTCGTTTTTATTGATGCCTTCGGCTTTCAGTTTAGCGACAACCTTTGCTTCGGTAGCAATCGATGCGTGATCGGTTCCGGGCACCCAACAAGCGTTAAAACCCTTCAAACGTGCACGTCGGATGAGTACGTCTTGGATTGTATTATTTAGCATATGTCCCATGTGCAACACGCCAGTCACGTTTGGTGGTGGAATCACGATGGTATAGGCTTTTCGGTGATCGGGCACAGAGTTGAAATAACCGTTTTCCATCCAATACTGGTACCATTTTTCTTCGATTGAAGCGGCGTCGAACTGAGTTGCTAATGCAGACATAAACTAAATTTGTTTTCGCGAAATAAACTTTACTAACGCAAGTCTTAATGAACGAACAAGCTATGAGTCGGTTACAGAGACATATTGGGCTTGAACACAATCAAAACAAGGCAATTTTTTCTTAAATCAGATTTTGTGGTCTGATTTTTGGAAGTGGCAAAAGTACGATTTTAAGAATAAAATTTTAACTCTTAATCGATACAAATAGCGGAAGAACTTTTACATTTACGACACAAAAAAATAAAAGATGAAGCACTTTACCTCAACTCTACTCGTACTGCTTTTTGCTGTAGCAGGTATGGCGCAAAAAGGGCCGATAATTGAATTTGAAGCCAAAGACAATACAATTGATTACGGCGAAGTTTCGAAAGAAACCGATAACGGTATTCGAACGTTTGTATTTACTAATACCGGTGATCAACCATTGATTATTACGAATGTGAAGTCGACCTGCGGTTGCACCGTTCCGACGAAGCCTACCGACCCAATTTTACCGGGAAAGTCGGATAAAATTCAAGTGAAGTATAACATGAATCCCGGGCCGATTCGCAAAACAATTACGGTAGAATCGAATGCAGTAAATTACGAAGGAGGTATCATTGCCCTGAAAATAAAAGGAGAGGTTATTCCGCCAAAGCCTCAGCAAAGTGTACTGGAAAAAAAGAAGAGTATGTTGGAAAAATAAAAACTAAAGCCGCTTTTTGAGCGGCTTTTTTGTTAGATCTTGACAATTCTTATTTCTACACGGCGATTTTCTTCTTCCTCCAGTTCCGATTTTTCGGGTATTTTATGAATGGGCCTACTTATGCCGTAGCCTTTGTAGGTGAGTCGTTTTCGATTGATTCCTTTTTGAATCAGGTAATTGAAAACGGCACGAGCTCTTGCTGTCGAAATGTCGCTTACATCACGTTCTCTCTGACAGCAAATATGACCTTGGATTTCGATGTGTAAATTCGGATTTTCTTCTAAAATGCACAGCAATTCTTCCAACGTAGGAACCGATTTTGGTAACATTTTTGCGCTGTTGTTGAAGAAATTCATACCCGGAAGCTTGATAATATCGCCGACTTTTGCGTTGCGTGTTGACTTTCGAAATTCTGATAATTCCGACTTTACAGCGACTTTTTCGGGAATTTTATAAACGATACTTACCTTGCGGTTGGCACTTTGTTCCGGCAATTGTTCAAAACGCTCGCCGTAGGATTTTATCGTAGTTTTATCAGGAACGTTGAATTTAAGTTCGCGCAGGGCGTTTTGTACTGCTCGAATGCGTTTCATGGCTAGCGTATCGTTATAAGCATCGCTGCCCACATGATCGCAATAACCTCTGAGCTCGACAATTAGCGCGTCTTTGTACGATTGCGTAAACAACTCTAATGTTTGTTTTGCCTGCATGTTAATATCGTATTTATTGAAATCGAAATAAATGTCGACTTCCTGTGCTATGCAGCTTCCGCAGAATAAAAGCAAGTAATACAGTAGTTTCATTAGTTTGCTATGATTTCAAATTCGACTCTACGATTTGCGGCACGTTCTTCTTCGTTTTTTTCTGGAATGGGATAGATGGGTTTTGTGACACCGAGGCCTTTGTAAGACAAACGCGATTTGTCTATGCCATTCATTTGCAAAAAATTAGATATTGCTTTGGCACGCTGTGTGGAAAGGTCGCGCGAATCGTTGGGCATGCAACAAATATGTCCCTGAATTTGAATTTTCAAACTGGGTTTGGATTGCATCACGGTTAGCAATTCATACAATGCCCCATATGATCGCGGCTCGATCATAAAGGTATTAATTTTAAATTCTAGATTTTTTAGTTTCAGCTTCTCTCCTACTCGTGCTTCGTAGATGCTTTTCATAGCTATTGTATCGAGCGAAAACTCGCTAACTGAACCGTCGATATTTTTAAAACGAAGTACTTCAGGGAATTTAGGTGCCGAAGTGGGAACAACCGGAGCAATAAGTTCTGATGATTTTGGTTTTAGACCTAAAATTTCTTCTTCCCGAGGGATGTCGGCTTCTTTAAGATATAGAATAGAAACCTTTCGATTGAGAGCATTTTCGCCCAGACCTTGTGCAAATTTTTCGCCGAAATTGTTGGTTCTGAAATCGGTTCGTGTAAGAATTCGATTATTTAGAATATCGACTACGGTTTGCACTCGTGCTTTAGCTAGTTTGTTGTTGGCTTGTGCCGAACCTACTTCGTCGGTAAAGCCACTGATCGAGACAATTTTAACTGTGGTATTTTTTTGGATAAACTGTTCGAGGCGATTTTGTTCGACGGGTTCGAAAGTAGCTTTTCCTGTTTTGAAATAAAAGTCGATGCGTTCTTGCGCTTTCGCAGAAGAAAAAACGAGTAGTAAAAAAGTGATATATGAGGCGAACTGTTTCAAAACTATTTGTTGAAATTTACTATCAAAGGTAGTTAAATTGCTGAGGATAGTTTCGGTTTTAGCCAAGAAGCTTGCTGGATCATCTCGACAAGCAAAAACACGAGCGTTTCATTTAATCTGTATTTCTATAACGTGGATTCTGTTGATTATTGCGTTGATTTTTCGGTAAAAACCGAACGTTTTTCAAAGACGTTACTTCGCAATAGGGATGGAAGCGATATCCTTTTAGTGGAGCGAAGCGGAACTAAAAGATACAGCGGACAGCCCGGGCGCGGCGGTTTGCTCGTTATTGACAAAGCACTTTTGCCGCGTATTGCCCAAAAAAATCACTTTTTAAATTTGTGGAGAAATCCGTTAAAGGCCGCCGAAATTTCAGGAGATACGTTCCAGCGAAGTACTACAAAAACGTAGAAAACCGTGATCATTGCCGACTTACAGCAAATGTTTATAACTGGATGGAATTTGAAATCCCAACCGAAAAACAGTGCAAAAGTTACTCCGATAATTGCAAAGCTTTTGATTGTGGCTGTGGAGAACGGCGACATCTGTAACTTACGCACAACAAAAAGTAACTTTACCGTATTGTAGATAGCTACACTGAGTAAGGTTGCAAGTGCAGCACCGGTTATGCCATAAATGGGGATGAGCCAAAGGTTAAAAAAGATCATAAGTACAACTACCCCCATTCCGAAAGCTAAAGCCCATTTATAATGTTTCGTGTTTACCAAAATGGCGTTATTATTTCCTAAAATCACGTCGTAGAATTTTGCTAATCCGACTAAGATCACCGACCAATATCCGGTTTCGTATCCTGCTGGGATAATTAAATATAATTGATTGATATTTAGAAATATACCTAACAAAACCAATCCGCCAATGATTTGTAAAGTGAGTGCACTCTTTTTGTACAGGCTGCGAAGCTCGTCCCATTTTTCAGCACCGATTAATTGCGCCGTAAGCGGATACGTGATATGATTCATGGCGCGCGCCGGAACTGCAATAACGGTGGAAATAAAACCTGCAACGCCATAAATAGCAACTGCTTCTGGCGAGCTAAAACGTGGAATCATGAGTTTATCGAGATCTATAAGCAGCGTGGCGATGCTTCCTGAAACGATAATAAATGCCGAAAACTGTAAAATCTCGTTTCGGTTGTGTGGAAATCCGATTCGGAAGCGCAACGGCCGCATCGACACGGCATAAACAAACATGCACACGGTTTGTAGAACGTACGCTATAACTAATCCGTAGAGAAACTGTTCGGTGGAAAGCCAATTATAATGCACGCCGATTAAAAGAAGCATGGCCAGCAAGCGCACTAAAACTTCACTGAGGAAATTCCCGAGGTTTGAACGCAAATGAACTTTTGCATAGGCATAAAAAATCTCGAAATAGGCCATGGCGAGTCCGACGACGGGAATCATCCAGAGGTATTTAGAAACATCCATGTTCGGACTCAAAAAATGCGTAACAAAAGCTTCGCTGAAAAAGCCGTAAAGCACTGCCACAATCGAACTGATAAGCAAGGGCAACAGGACTACAAAACTCAGCAATTGGTCTTTTTCCTTTTCAGAAGTACAGCGACTAAAAAAGCGAATCAAACTCGAATGCACGCCAAATGCCATAAAAGGCATTAAAATGTTTGCTGCCGACAATAAATACTGCGTGTAACCGTAATACTCTTGATCTAGAAAATTGGTGTAGAGAAACAACGCATTTACAGCGCCAATAGCAAAACCGAAATAGGTAATGACAAAATTCCCGGACGACTGTTTAATTACGATTCCCATAACGTATCGAGCAAAGCTGCGAGTTTTTTAGTAAGCGATTTTCTGCTAAATTGCTCAATATCTTTTGTTTCTACAAATAACTTACCAGCTTGAAAGTCGGAAAAAAGGGATTGTATGTATTCTTTAAGTGCTTGTTTGTTCGAATAATTAAAAAATCGGCCGGCGGAGGCGTCATCAAGTATCGAGCGAAAATCGGCGCCTTCGGGTCCGATGGCTAAAATCGGACGCTGTGCGGCTAAATATTCGAAAAGCTTACCAGGAATAATAACTTTACTTTCAGGACGGTCGATTTCGATAAGGAGCAATACTTGCGAGGCGCGTTGCTGTTTAACTGCTTCGAGATGTGGCAGATAGCCCAGTAGCGTTACGTAGTCGGCGAGCTTATTTTTCTTGATGCTTTCGACAACAATTGGCGATACCGCGCCGATGATTTTTAGCTCGAATGCTTTTTCAAAAGCTGCGTTTTCTTGAATAAGCTCGGCTAAGACTTGCCAAAGAATTTCTGGATTTCGATCGGCTAAGAACGAACCGATGTGTGCCATACTAAACTTTTCATCTAACGGAATTCGCTGTATTTCATACGAATCAAAACCATTGGTTATAAACGAGATAGGTGTTTTTGTAACAGCTTGAAACTCTGTTTTTGTTCCCGAACTCGTTACCAACAAATGGTCGGCGGTATCGAGCACGTACTTTTCTAGTTTTTTGTGTTTGTTAGCTGCCCAAGAGGTGAGTAATAAATCTTTGTGATAACCAATGGTAGTCCACGGATCGCGAAAATCGGCCATCCACGTTACATTGGGTTTACGCTCTTTTAGTTTTGCTCCGATCAGATGTAACGAATGCGGCGGTCCGGTTGTAATTACTAGCTTAATATGTTCTTCTTGAATAAATTGTTCGAGAAATTCTACCGAGGGTTTTACCCACAAAACACGTGCATCGGGAATGAATAAGTTTCCGCGAATCCACAATAAAATCTTGTCTTTCAGCGATTGCTTTTTGGGGATAAGGCCGCTACTTATTTTTCGGGTACGCTTTAAAGAAAACCAAGCTGCAAATTTGTACGGCTCGGAAATTGCCTTCTTAACGACGCGAATATCGTGCGGAACTTCATCCAACAAGCCGGAGTCGATAATCGGATATGTAGGATTATCGGGCACGTACAATATAGGTTCGTAACCAAATTCGCGTAAGTAAGTCGCAAACTTTAACCAACGCTGAACGCCAGGCCCTCCCGCAGGCGGCCAGTAATAAGCAACGATTAGTACTTTTCGCTGCGCGCTCATAAGTTTACTTTTTTGATTCTTTAGCGTATTTGAATCCTACGATTCCCAAAATCAAGAGCAGGATGATTGTGCTTATTAGCGAAATCGTTCCGCCGGTTTCAACCACTTTTGGTTTGAACTCAAAAGTAATTTGGTGGGCACCTTTTGGAATAAACAATCCGCGTAACACATAATTAGCACGGTAAATCGGTGCTTCTTTTCCATCGATCTTTGCTGTCCAGCCGTCTTTGTAAAACGATTCGGAAAAAACGGCAAATCCGTCGCTTGCGTTATTCGATTGGTACGTGATTTTATTTGGTGTATAAGCTTTCGCGGAAGTTAAACGGATTTGCGACAGACTGTCGGCCGAAATGGTTTTCCCAGCAAGAGCTTTCGCATCAGAACTCGCTAAAATGGCGGTTTGGCGCAGATTGGAATTCAGCGTAGCTCTAAACTCTTCGTCGGCCGATTTTGCAGGAACAATCGACTTCACAAACCAAGCATTTCCGTAGGCAAACGGATTTCCGACTACAACTTCGCCTTGTTCTGTCGGAATCAAAACGTATTTTACGTTTAGCGCACTCAACACCGGATAATCGATGCCCAACAAACCTGTTTCTGGATTTATTTGCGATGCCCATTTTTGCAAATCGCGCTCTACACCAAATTCAAACAATTGATCGTAACGACGCGGTCGCACCGCCGAATAGCCACCCACCGATTTATGGAAATAAGATGCTCGTGCATTTAAACGTCCTTGAATGTCGTAAACTCTAAAAACGGTGCTATCGGCTAAAATCTCTGAGTCGGCTGAAGTACGCTCGAAAGGCTCGCGCATTTTGATTCCCGGAACAAAATTATCGGCGTTTAAATAACGTTTGTCTACCGAAATTAAATCGACTAAAATCAGCAATCCAATTAAAGAAAGTGCGGTAGCCGATTTCAACTTTTGCTTCACAAAGAGCCACAAAATTCCTGCAAGGACTGCCGTTAATCCGATGGCTTTTAGCGTATCGGTGGTGTACATGGCTTCTCGGTCTTTGCGTAAGGCAGCCACAATCTCAGCGCCTAATTGCGTCACCAGCTCGTCGTCTTTAACGGTAGTGAATTCCAAAAAGTACTTGCCACCAAAGATGAGCAATAAAATAGCCAAAACGGTTCCGCCGGTTTTAATAACTGCTTTTTGCTGCTGCGCCGCATCGAGTTTCCAAAAGGTTTGTAAGCCCATTACTGCGAGTAAAGGCATACATAATTCTAGCACCACTTGGATGGAAGAAACTGCTCTAAACTTGTCGTACAACGGAACATAATCGACAAAAAAGCGGGTAAGAAAATCCAGGTTTTTTCCCCATGATAAGAACAAACTAAGCAAAGATGCAGCTAAAAAAGCGTATTTGATCTTACGTTGATCGTAGTACAAGGCAAGTAATGCCAAAAAGAAAACGGTAACGCCGATATAGGCCGGTGCTGCCACAATTGGTTGATCGCCCCAATACGTTGGCATTCCTTCTTTGGCATACTCAATCGCTTGTTCTTTTGGAATGTATTGATTTTCGGCTATTTGTGTTTTTTGAAGCTGGTCGACAACTGCCGAATTTTCGTCTAAAGATTCACTATTGCTGCCGCCGAACAATCGTGGAACAATTAAATTTAAACTCTCGCCGATACCGTAACTGTATTCGGTGATGTATTCATACTCCATAGCCGCGTCCGAAGTATTCTTGGATCCTTCGGCTTTAAAAGTGAGTTCGCTTTTTCCACGTATACTCCAATCGGTGTATTCTGCAGTAGCCAACACGCCAGCTGCATTGGCGCCAAGGGCTAAGATCCCAGCACCTAAAAGAATTCCGAAATTGATGAACAGGGGTTTGTATTCCTTTTGTTTAGCGAATTCGTAAATGTAGTAGATTGCCACCGCTGCCAGCAAAAACAGCAGATAATACGTCATCTGGAAGTGGTTCGCGTTAATCTCGAGTGCGATAGCCAAAGTGCTTACAACAAATCCGAGTGTACGTTTTCCGCGAAATACCCAAATTAGTCCAGCGAGCACGAGCGGCATGTAAGCAATGGCATGCGCTTTTGCGTTGTGACCCACATTGAGAATTACGATTAAATAGGTTGAAAATCCGAACGCTAACGCACCGATGATGCCTTTGCGGTAATCGATTCCCAATGCAACAATTAAGGTGTAAAATCCTAAAAAGTAGAGAAAAATGTAGTCTGCTGGTCGCGGTAAAAATCGGATAACTGAATCTAATTTCTTTACGTAATTATGCGGATAATTGGCGCCGAGCTGATAGGTAGGCATTCCGCCAAAAGCAGCGTTTGTCCAGTAAGGTTCTTGGTCGTTGGTGGCTCGAAAATCGTTTTGTTCTTTAGCCATTCCGGTATATTGAACGATATCCGATTGGTATACGGTTTTTCGTTGCAAGACGGGATAACAATAAATAAGTGCGGCTATAACAAAGAACAAGAGCGCAATAAAATGCGGAACGAATTTTTGAAGTATTTTCATGTAGTTTTCAGCGTTTACTGAACCTTAGCAGGTCGGAAAATTGTCAGGCAAACTTAGTCAATTTCCTCAAAGTCTACATACTCCCCTACCTTTTTGGTTTCGCGCGGTTTCTGGTTGGATTGCGCCTGATTTTGATACGTTTGCTGTTGTTGCTGATACGCTTGTTGTTGGTTTTGGAATTGCGTTGCCGCTTTTTCAACTACTTTTTTCATTGCATAAGGTAAAAGCAAACGAACGATGAGTCGAAACGCATAATAAAATACAACGATCCAAAATAGGGTTTTAATAAAACCAGTAAAAGAGGCGGTTTCCATACGCTTGAATATATACGACAAAATTAAACAATCGCAAAATTTATCTCTCCTTTTACTTCTTAAATAAATAATAAAAATGATACTTTTGAAACTACGCTTAAACAAAGGTCTCATGCTTAGAAACCGTCTGCTCCTTCTTGCCCTTTTAACAGTTGTTCTCGCTCACGGACAATTTACTGATGTCATAAACTCAAACCGTCCTGGAAAATCGATGGCAGCATTTTCTGTCGGTAAATCGGTTGTTCAAGCCGAAGGTGGCACGTATTTTTTTCGAGAAGAACACAATTTATTACAAACAACCTCTACAGGTTTGGGTCTGGAAGCGGTTTTACGCTGGGGAATTTACAAGGAAGAATTAGAAGGGATTTTCGAAACACAATACCAAGGCGATCAATTTGTCACGCCGTTTGGAACTGAAAACCGACGCTCGTTGAAATCGACCATCATTGGTGCGAAATACCTGTTGTACGATCCCTACAAAAACTACGAGGAAAAGCCGAACGTTAAAAGTTGGAAAGCTAAATATAAATTCAAATGGCGGCAGTTAATCCCGGCCGTAGCGGTGTATGGTGGTGTTAATTTGAACTTCGACAATCCGTATACTTTCGAATCGGACCCCATTATTTCGCCAAAACTTATGGTAATCACACAAAATCAATTCAGTGGCGGCTTGGTTTTAGTTACCAATATCATCGCTGATAAAGTAACTACCGATTATCCATCGCTTGGCGGCGTAATTACTCTTACACGCGGATTTTCAGAAAAGTGGAGCGGATTTCTCGAAAGTCAGATTTACAGTAGCGACTTCTACGCCGACGTACTGTTTCGAAGCGGTGCTGCCTATTTAGTGAAGGAAAATATACAATTAGATGGTTCAATTACCGCTAATCTAAAAGATACACCGACTGTATTCTATGCGAGTGTTGGTATTGCTTGGCGTTTTGACGACAACTACAAACCGGTTCTGATTCGATCTGGAAAAGATAAAGACAAGGACAAAAAAGGAAAAAAGAAAAAGAAAAAGAAGGGAAAAAAAGGTGAAAAAACTGTACCTCAACCCACTGGAACTAAATAGCACCTATGATTACTGTTAAAGAAGCGATAAGCAAAAGCGAGCTTACTGATTTTGTCAAATTTCCGATGAAATTGTATCGCGATAATCCCTACTTCGTTCCACCTTTAATAAACGATGAACTAGCGGCATTCGACAAAAAAAACAATCCGGCTTTCGATCATGCAGAAGCGCAATTTTATCTCGCTTACCGCGGAAAAGAAATCGTTGGACGTTTGGCTGCGATCGTCAATTGGCAAGAAGTAAACGAACAGAAAAAATCGAAAGTACGCTTCGGTTGGTTTGATGTCATCGACGATATCGAAGTCACCAAAGCCTTGTTGCAAAAAGTTTACGAACTCGGTCGAAAACACCAACTTGCTATGGTAGAAGGACCCATCGGATTTTCAAACCTCGATAAAGTAGGTGCCTTAACTTTTGGTTACGATGAATTGGGTACTGCCGTAACTTGGTACAACGCTCCGTATTATATCACACATTTAGAGCAGCTTGGCTTCCAAACAGAGAAAGAATACATAGAAAGTACGTTTCTCGTCAAGGACGTAGATCCCGAACCATTATATCGCGGCGAAGAATTGGTTAAAAAACGCTACGGCGTGTATTCTAAAAATTTCGACCGCACGGCAGACATCATGCCATATGTAGATCAAATGTTCGATTTGTTTAACGAGTCGTATAAAAATTTAGCGTCGTTTGTAGCTGTATCGGAGCGGCAGAAAGAATTTTTTAAGAAAAAGTATATTTCGTTCATCAATCCAGAATACATCAAGTTTGTTTTCAATAGCCAAAACCAAATGATTGCTTTCGCGATTGTTATGCCTGGCTACGCTCAAGCTTTGCAAAAAGCAAACGGAAAGTTGTTCCCTTTTGGTATATTTCATTTACTAAAGGCAAGAAAATCTAGTAAAGACGCTGTTTTTTACTTGATAGGCATAGCACCAGAATACCAAAATAAAGGAGTAACTGCCTTAATCATGTCGGAGTTTTACCGCACCGTAATCAAAAAAGGTGTAGAACGCTGTATTCGAACTCCGGAACTAGCCGAAAATCAAGCCATTCATTTACTTTGGAGAAATTTCAACCCTAAGGTTACTGCACGTAGAAAAACGTTTTCAATACTACTCGAAAACTTAAAAACGTAAAGTTTTAAAACCAAAACCACCCGATTTTCATCCGGAAAAAATACAGATTCACGGCAAGATGCTGTTACATTTTTAGCACATAAACTACTAATGTTTTGTAATCCGACAACGATGAACAAACACGTTTATAGCGACACGCTAAACAACCAAATTCGAATATCTGCTTTTGATAATTTTGCAGGTAGTACGCATTTCAATCAAATAGCTGCAAAATTCGTGGTTTCAGGAGCCAAAACGTACGTCATCAACGGAAAGAAATTCCTCGTAAAACAAGGCGAATACGTTATCGGGAACAACAACCAATACAGCGAGGTACACATAAATCAACAAACCGTCGGACTCTGCATCGATATTGCACCGGAAATTATTACCGAAATAACCGACAGTATTTTCGACACCACCGACTTCAGAAACTTTATTCTATCCGACAAATTCCTGATTAACAAGTATAAAGCACAACACACCCATCTCGGAGATCAATTAAACAAGCTCTCGCGGCTGCTGCTGGTCGAAAATCAAAACAGCTTGCTCTCACACGAACTGTTCTACAGCATCGGCGAAAGTATCGTACGCGACCAATCAATCATTTTCGAACAGTTTTCTAAGCTGCGGTACAAAAAGCAACTAGTCAACGAAACCGTATTCCGCAATTTGCTCAATGCAAAAATGTATATCGACGATAACTTCTTGAAAGTCATAACCATAACCGAGCTTACGCAACTCGCTTGCATGTCGAAATACGATTTCATCCGCCGTTTTAAATCCGCATTTTTGGTAACGCCTTTTCAGTATCTCATCAAAAAAAGACTCCTACACGCCAAACTACTCTTGTTGCAAGGCGAAAAAGTAAGTCAGGTTGCTCTATTAACCGGATTTGCCGACACAGCAGCCTTCAGTAAAGCGTTCAAAAATCAGTTTGGCTGCGCACCTTCACAGATAAAAATTTAAATGAGAATAATTTGGGGATTCCGGCGGGTCGTTCCTCCGGCGCCGTCGGGCTATTCGCGGCAATTCAAGCACGCCGAACGGGTGTTTTTGCACTCCGTAAACCGGCTTCTGAGGTCGCCGTTTTCCAGCGGCAAAAACTACCCACGGCGCACTTTCATTTCTGCTGCTATCCCTAACCCGAAATTGAATTTACTTTTAAAAAAGTGACTTCGTTTCAATCACCGTTTAACGTATCGTTTTGCCCGCCCAAACCCACAATTCGTTGGTGACTGAACTTGTTGAAGACTTTTTTTAGAAGTTGGTCCCGATAGCTTTCGGGATTCGCTTTCCACCCTTTTTTCTATTTTTCTATTTTTCTANTTTTGTGCCCTGAAATCCCGCACGAACGCCAAGCGCAAAAACGTTAGCACTCACCCTAAAAGACGACACAACCAATAACAAACGAACAGTAAAATGACAGATAAAATGGCAACCCTTCGCAAAATTAAAAGAGCTGCAAGCCGAAACACAAGCCAACGCTTTTGCAGCACATTTAATTTTGCCCAATCGCACCCAAGCCCACCCACCACCCTGACACATACTGAAAGCATTAATCACAAATAGAAAACCGGTATGCAATACATAAATCCTATAGAAATATTGCAGCTTTCAAACATGGCGGACAGTAGCCAAATAGATAGCGACACAATAAAAAAGGCGAAACGTAGACTTTTTGCAGACATTGACTTATCGGACGATGGACATTACAATTATTATGGACTTCAACTTTCAAAAGGCGATTGTGAAAGAGCTATTAATGAACTTTCAAATATCGATTTGAAAGAATTTTATTTATACTTGACATCAAACAAAAAGCTCAACGAATTCTTGGTATATGGTAATGAAAGCTTATTTGACAATTTTAAACAAGACAGCATTTTTAAACTGGCGGACTTTGTAAATTTCATCAGTCCATATTATGCACCAAAGTTTGACAAGGCTCTTTCAACTGCTTTTGAGGATGAAGATGTTGAGCTATTGAAATCTATTCTTAAAACTTCTTTCCTTGTTTCTCAAAGTAATGTAAATACAGCATACAAAACCGTTTCGAACATTTTACAAAACAGACTTACAGAATTATCAGAAATTCGAACCGATATTAAAAACGAGGAAAGTATTTATGATGATGATGACATTCACGAAGTTGTTGATTTGGTTACAGAGTATTTCCCAACTGAACCTTTAAATTGTTTGCCAAATTATTTTCAAAGCCAAATTCTGAAAATTGCCAATGAAATCAACTATCTAAATGTTGCCATTTGGAACAACTTTGATAATACGCAAGTCTGCCAAGATTTACTTGAGCATATTTTAACTTTAAACATTGACGGTTTGAACAAACCTACCTTTCAAAATAATTACGAAATAGTTAAACGTAAAAATCAAGAAAGGATTGAACAAGAAAGGAATGCACCTATTTTAAGAAAATATGCAGGTTATCTCATTCAGTCAAAAAGTAAAATTGAAGAAATTGAAAACAAAACATTAACCCCTAGTTCACTTTTAAGTTGGGTCAATTCTTCTATTTCTATTCCTGATGTAAATCGACTGCCACAAACTTTTGATGAAATAAAAAATCAAGTTGCACTGTCTTTAAGGGCGATGTCGGTAGAGGTATGGAATTCATATTCAAATATTGACGTTTCAATTGACCTAATCAATAAAGCCAACAGCATTACAGGTTTGAAACCAGAAACACAAGAAAATCTTTTGGATGCTAAAAAGCAACTCACAGAATTAAAGACCAAAATTGATATTGCTAATTTAGTAAGACAAAGAACTGTTTCAACAACAACACAAACAAGGACTAATACAACTACAAGAAGCACTTCAAATTCCAGTTCAAGCAATAATTCAGGCTGTTTATGGCTTATTGGCATTGCTGTAGTAATAGGAATAATTGTTGCAATTTCTAATTCAAATAATTCCTCGTCATCTTACAATGATAGTTCTACAAACAATAGCTACACAAATCCTTCAACAAATTATTCAAATGACAATTCGAATAATTCACCAACAACGACACCTGTTGAAGAATATACGCCACCAGTAGAAAGCCAATACAAGGGAAATCAACTAAAAGATGGTGCATCACCTCTTGATGGTTGTTTTGGAAAAGGAATATATAGTGGTAACGCAACACTTACCATTGATAATGGTGGAAGTTCAGATGCAATTGTATGTTTATACAGTATTGATAATGGAAGAACTATAAGAAATGAATATGTCCGAAAAAATTCAAGTTTCACAATGTCTAATATCGCACAAGGCACTTATAAAATACGAGTTTTCTATGGCAATGACTGGAATCCAACCTTAACCAACAGTTGCGGAACAAAAGGAAATTTTGAGTCAGATGTCCATTTTTCAGAATTTGACGGAACAGAGTATTTTGAAGACAGCGACAGAGGATATACAATGGCAACGATTACGCTTTACACGGTTGCTGGCGGAAATGCTTCTTCATCTTCTATTGACCAATCAACATTTTTCAACAATTAACAATTATACATATGCAAGACATAAAAAAAGTAATCGTAAAAGTTCCCCAAGCTTATCTCGATTTCATCAATCAGATATTTGAAATTGAAAAAAAAGCGAATAATCTGAAAGAAGAAAATTCTATTCAGAGGAACATAAACAAAATGAAAGGAATAATGGAAGAAGAATTTTTTAAAGGCTCTTCCACAATTGGTTTAACCTATCATAATCCTTTGGGAGAAGATTACACAGATACAAGAACAGACTGCGAAGCAACAATTTCAGGTACTGGGGTTGAAAATCTTGAAATCGTTGAAGTAATCAAGCCTATCATTTATTATTCCTATCTGGATAGTGATAAAGTGATGAAAGTAATTGTGCAACCCGCAGTTGTAATCGTTCAATCTAAAAACTCTTAAAATAAAATTTACAAATGGAAAATACAATAAACTTCGGCATTGATTTAGGCACAACCAATAGTGCGATTGCTAAATTCATTAAAGGTGAAGTCATCATCTTTTCAAATCCACAGGATTACGGCAGAAACACTTTGCCATCTGTAGTTTCATACAAAAAAGATAAAATCATAGTTGGAAACAAAGCCAAAGAGTTTTTAGAAAAAGACCCCAAAAGTGTTGTTGGTGTTTTCAAACGTAAAATGGGAACTGCGGAAAGTTTTAAAATAAAATCAATCAATGAATCCAAAACTCCGATTGAATTATCAGCTCAAGTATTAAAAGAACTGAAAACATTTGTAAACACAGGCGATAACTTAGATGCTGTTGTAATAACCATTCCAGCCTCATTTGACACGATACAATCAAATGCAACAAAAGAAGCAGGTATACAAGCAGGTTTTAAACAAGTTGTGTTGTTGCAAGAACCAATTGCCGCAAGCTTGGCTTATGCCAACATGAAGAAAGAACGAGAAATGAACGATGGCCAATGGTTGGTTTACGATTTGGGAGGAGGAACTTTTGACGTTGCACTTATTCAAATAAAGCATGGAGAAATGAAAGTTTTAGACCACGAGGGTGATAATTTTTTAGGTGGCGCAGACTTTGACCAAATGATTGTAGAAAAGTTTGTGATTCCAAAAATTTCCGAAGAATACAACTTTATCAATTTGGAAGACGAAATGAAAAGTGCATCAGGAAAATTAAATGCTAAATATTATGTTCTGCTTAGGAGAGCAGAAGAAGCAAAAATCATTTTATCATCTAAAACTTCTGCAGAAATTGTTGTTGATGGTTTTGAAGACGAGGACGGCAACGAAGTTGATATGGAAATAACTATTACTCGTTCTGAATTCAATGAATTAATCAAATCCAATATAGATGGCACAATTGAAATGATTAAACAAATTCTAACTAGAAATTCATTAAAACCATCTGATTTGCAATTTAATTTAATGGTCGGTGGTTCTACATACATTCCTTATGTGCGTAGTCGTGTGGAAGAGGTTTTACAAATTCCAGTAAACTGTGAAATTGACCCAACTACTGCTGTGGCAGTTGGTGCTGCTTATTATGCAGCTACAAAGCCTAAAGAAATTGGAAAGGGAACAGGAGTAAAACCGACAACTGCAATTTCTATCAAAACATCTTATAACAAAGCATCAAAAGAAAAGGACGAACTTTTTTCAGCAAGAGTTACTGGCAAAACTGAAGGCTTATCATACAGAATAACAAGACAAGATGGAGGTTTCGACAGTGGGTTAAAGAAACTGACAGAGAGAATAAGCGAAGATTTACCATTGGTTGATGGAGCTTTCAATTTCTTTTCTTTTGTCGTATACGATAGCCAAAATAATATCGTAGAAACAGACATTGAGCCCATAGGTATCAATAGCGGTTTTGGAATTAGCGGACAGCCAATTCCTGAAGATATATGTTTGGAAGTAGATGATTACGATAACCCAGGCAAGACCAGACTAAAGCCGATTTTTTTCAAAAATTCAATTCTTCCTTTACGTTCTCAAGCTATTAGTTTTCCTCTAAATAAAGGTCTAATTGAAGGAAACGATGACGATTTTATTTATATCAATGTATTAGAAGGTTCTCATTTGGCATTGCCTGAAGCAAATAAAGTTATTGGCTTTATGAAAATTCGGGGTACACAAATAAAAAGAGATATTGCTAAAGGCTCTGATATTGAGATTACAATTTCAATCTCAGAATCAAGAGATATTATCATTTCAGTTTATTTGAACATGGCTGACCAAGAGTTTAAACAAACTTTCAACCCAAAAGAAAGACACACACCAGTTGAGTTTTTGAAAGAACAAGTTGAGGAACTTTCTGAGAAATTAGACTTGGAGATTGAAGAAGCAAGTGAAAAAGAAGATTTTGAAACAGCAAGTGCCTTGAGCAAATTGAAAAAAGAAATGGAAAGCGTCAGTGAGGAAACTGAAAGCTTAACCAGCGATGACGTTACGGACAAGCGCTACCAACTAGAAGATAAAAAAAGAAAAATTGCACAGGAAATTGATAGTGCAACCAAGAATAAGAGAATACAACAAGTAAAAGCCCATTATTTTGAAACAAAAGATGAATGTGAAAAGATGTTGGACGAAAACGGTAATGACCACGAACGAAAAACATTTAACGACATAGTTGCTCAAGAGAGTGCATTTTTTTCAACAAATAGCCCATTGAAAATTCAGGAGAAGTCAGACGAATTGTACAGCATTATTTCCCGTATTCGTTGGAGAACACCGGAGTTTTTAGTAGGTATTTTTAAATGGTGCAGAGACAATCAAACAAGAATGAATGACCAAGCCCAAGCGAAAAGTTTGGTTGATGCAGGAGTTTTTGCAATAGAAAGCAGGAACTGGGAACGACTTGCAGAAATCAATAGCGGACTTCTTAATTTACTCCCAAGAGGGGCAGAAAAAGAAGCAACAACAAGAATCGGTTTTGGTCTTTAAAATCAATAGCATGAAAAATTCAGAATTTAAAGATTTCCTATTCAAATCAGCCGTGATAGCAATGGCTTGCGATGGCAATATTGCGGAAGAAGAAATTAACGAAATCAAAAGCATTGTAGCTAATGAAATTTATTTTATGGGCTATGAGTTCGAAGAGCCATTGCAAAAAAATATTGAAGCAATAAAGAGTAATGGCAAAAATGCTGTTAATCAGTTTCTTCAAGAAATAACTAACAATGAATTAAACGAACATCAAGAGTTACTTTTAATTGAAGTCCTATTGAAGATTATTCAAGCTGATGAAAAGATTGAAGAAAACGAATTGCGGTTTTTGCATCTGGCAAAGTCTAAGATAAGGATAGACGAACAAACCCTAATTGTTAAGTTTCCTCATCATATTGATTATTTGATTGACTTTAATAACTATGGTCAACACGAAGAGTTTACAAACGAAATTAACTTTTAAAATATGAGTAAAAGATTAGAAGCAAAAATCACTTGTCCATCTTGTGGCAATCAATTTGACTTTACATTGTATCGTACAATATGGGGCGAATACCCAGAAAATAGAGAACTTGTTATGTCCAACAAGATTAATGTTGCTACTTGCCCACGATGTAACAAGCAAACTAAGCTTCCCTTCCCTTTTATGTACACTAATGCCGAACGACAATTTGCAGTTTGGTGGGAGCCTGAATTTGATGCTCAAATTGGAAAGGACAGTGAAGGTTATGTACAAATGATGGGCCCAGGAAATTATCTTGCGGCTGCCCCACGTATCAAGGATTGGAACGAGTTTAAACAAACAATAATAAAATTTGAAAGTGGCGAATTAAAGGCAAAGCCAGCTGTTATTAGTCAAGATGAATGAACAAATGCAGGGTTTCCTAAAGCATTTACAAAACCAAAACAAGAAGAAAAATAGTGGTTGTTTAGGTGTATTCGTCCTTTTGTTAGGTTTCGGGGCGAGTGTCGTTTATGGAATTTCAAAACTTTTCTTTCTGTGAACATTGTAATAAAAATATCACTTGCGGTTTTGTTTTTGTTGTGCTTATTAGACATGCCTTATGGTTATTTTCAATTTGTTCGATTTGCAGGTCTAATTGGATTTGGAATTTTAGCCTATCAAGCACACCAACAAGGCAGACAGACAGAAATGATAATTTATGGTGGGCTTGCTTTGCTATTTCAACCGTTTTTCAAAATCACATTTGGCAGACAATTGTGGAATATAATTGACGTAGTTGTAGGAATAGGACTCTTAATTTCAATATTTATAAAACCAAAGGAAAGCCAACCCTAAAAGCAAGCACATTTGCAATTCGCACAAGCCAACGCACAGACCAAAAATTGCAAAAGAGCTTGCTTTGCCAACGCACCAAGACAGACACAAAATGACAGCAAACAAACACGACAGAAAAGAAGGGCGAAGTGCTAACATGCGTTTGGCGTCATGCGGGGTGACGTGCTTAAATTCAAGTTCAGTTTTTCAAATCAACTTTAGTGCTGGGTTGACAGTTTTGTGCCCTAAAATCCCGCACGAACGCCAAGCGCAAAAACGTTACCACCAATTAT
>NZ_NOXX01000201.1 GCF_002251775.1 Flavobacterium aurantiibacter | reverse complement strand
ATTGATTTTTAATCAATTATGTTTTTTGTCGTGTACTAAAGAAAAAATTTTAAAAGTTGTTGAGGATAAAACTTATAATGCTGAAAATGCTTATAATATTTTAGGTGAATATTTTCGCCAAAAAAATATTGAGAAATTCAACGAATGGATAGCAAAAACAGAAATTGATAAAGACAAACGTTTTGGACCATACGTTGAAAAATTAAAAAGTGAATTAAAAAAATAAATACGGCACATAAAAGCCGTAACCGTTCCACAACTTCCTTTCTAAACAAAAAACATTGATTTGTTCAGCAAAAACAACATCATAATAGCCGTTTTTAGCAGTTGTTGTGTGAAGCTCGTGGTGCGACTCTTATATTTTAAAAGGGCTTAAAACGCCTCTTTTTATTTGGTGAATTGCCGTTTTCGAAGAAGCGCGTTGTTTCGCTGTTTTTATAGATGCCACAGCAACTTGAGCCAATGGTTTTTTGACCATGAAGTTCAGGTTTTTTTTGAGATTATAGGTTAAACTTGCTATCAGTTTAAAAAAAGTCAGTCAAGTTTCCCGAGGTAAACAAGTGCGGATGAAAATTCTTTTTCTTAGTATGATGAAAATACGAAAATAACTGCAAAGGCGCACGGATTTGTGTGTATTTTTGAGTTGTGCAACGAGCACAGGCGTTTGGTAAGATTGCGAATTTTGTGGTAAATTCACGTTCACGTTTTGGAAGATTTAGTATCTTGGTGTAAAATAATCAGATCAGCAGCTCGCAACTGACACTAATTTCTGGAACGGTAGTAGGCATACCATTTTCAACCAAAGCAAAAACTATGGTTCCGTTTATGGATTTTTCATAAATTGCAGAGTGAAAAAGCACAAACATATCGGTCTGGTTTTTGAAGTTGATAAACTAACAAATTCAATTGAAAACGTTGCTACTGGTGAGGTTTTCAACACCGTAATTGAAAGATTAAAAAGTGAGGATAAAAAGCAAGTCAAAAAGTCAGAATGGCAATTCGATTGGCATAAAGAACTTAATGACAGTACTAAAGAAGTTTACAAGTTAACTACAGAAAACAATCCGCTAATAATTCAAGGTTTGGTGAGTATCGAAGATAAACAGGATCATATTTTCATGCATTTGATTGAAAGTTCAAAATTTAACAAAGGGAAAGGCAAAATTTACTTAGGAGTACCAGCAAATTTGATTGCATTTGCGTGTAAAGTATCAGTTGATAAAGGTTATGACGGTTTTCTAGCTTTTGATGCTAAAACCTCATTAATTAAGCATTATGAACAGACTTTAAATGCTACACATTTCCGCGGCCTAAGAATGTTTATTGAAACTACCGCAGCTTTGAAACTTATATCACAATATTTTAAAAACTAGAATCATGGGACTAATTAAAGAGCCAAAAGAAATTGATCTTTCAACTAAGTCTGAACCTTGGACAGAAGAAGAACTCACTGATTTTAGAAAATTAATGAGTGAATTAAAATTAAAAAACAGCAAGCGAAAAACTGCCGTTACGCAAACTACTACTAAGCCAAAACTGCGTGTCTAAATAAGGCACGCCTTCCAACACACCTAACCGTTTCACAACTACCTTTCTAATCAAAATCGTTGAGCTGCACAGCTAAAACGACATCACATTAGCCGTATTTATCAGTTGTTGTATGAAGCTCGTAGTGAGCCAATAGTTTTTTAACAATCACGTTCAGGTATTTTTTGAGATAATAGGTTAAACTCGCTATCAGTTTATAAAAGTCAGTCAAGTTAACCGAGGTAAACGAGTGAGGATGAAAATTCTTTTTTCCTTTTATGTTCTAAAATTTGAAGATTACTGTAAAACCGATAGCTATCGGTTGCATGGATTTATGTGTGTTTTTGAGTTGTGTAACAGGCATAGTGTATTGCAAAGTGGCGGCTTAAGTGTATCTATGACAGTGAAGTGCTAAATTTAAGCATGTGTATTTAATGAAGTTTAATGCTGAAAATCCCGGCCTTCGCAAATCGGAAAACGTCAGTAAGCATTATTTAACAAACAAATTTGTTAAACAAGAAATATTGTACATATTTTTGTACAAAATTTCACGCAATGTTGGTTGCAAATATTTCAGATTTTAGAAAAGATATCAAATCATATTTTGATAAAGTAGTTAAGAACTTCGAAACTCTTGTAATTAATCGTGGAAAAGATTCTGGTGTTGTTATTATGTCACTTGAAGAATATAATTCTTTTATGGCTACAAACTATGAATTATCTTCTCGAACTAATGAAAAGCGTCTTGATTCAGCAATTGAAAAACTGAGAAAAGGAGATTCTTTTTCTAAAGATTTAATTGAAGAATAATATGAAATTTGTTTTTGTAGATGAATCTTGGGAAGATTATCTGTACTGGCAAAAAATAGACAAGAAAAAAGTTAAGAAAATCAACGAACTGCTCAAAGATATTTCTAGAACACCTTTTGAAGGAATTGGAAAACCTGAACCATTAAAACACAAATATGCTGGTTTTTGGTCACGAAGAATTGACGACGAACACACACTTATATACAGATTTCAAGATGATGAGATTCAAATAGTAAAGTGTAGACATCACTACGACTAAATTTATTACGCTTGCTAACAACGGTAACCGTTACACAATCTCCCTTTTCCTGAAAAATCCGAAAAACTACAAACAGTAATTTTTCCACTTATTTTCTGTGCACTTTCCCCGCGTTAGGGGTTGCAGCGGAAATCTTATTTTTTGATCCGCATCGCGGACAGAAAATGCCCCGATAGCTATCGGGGGCAGCGTAAAACCCGACGGCGCCTGATTTGTTTCTTGGGTACTGAGGCGCCGGAACGCCCAAATAAAAAAACTTATCTTAGTTTCTAGATGCGCGAAGTAATTAATTGTTTTGGAATTAAATACAGATATTTGACTACATTCACGCAGAGCTTTTTTAGCTAATTAGATAACTCGATCAGCTGTGCGTTAGTTTAATGAGAACCCAATAATGATTGAAAAATGAACATAATTACAAAAATCTTAATCGGAATAATTGCTCTGGAACATTTGTATATCCTTTATTTTGAGATGTTTGCATGGGAAACCATCGGTAAACGAACGTTTAAATCTTTGCCCAGAGATTTATTTAAACCTACTAAAGCTTTAGCAGCAAATCAGGGCTTGTACAACGGATTTTTGTCGGCCGGATTGCTGTGGTCGATACTAATCTCGGATACAGTTTGGTCGAAAAACATAGCGCTCTTTTTCTTAATTTGTGTGTCGGTTGCCGGTATTTATGGCGCATTCAGTGCCAGTAGAAAAATCTTTTTTGTTCAGGCATTGCCGGCCATAGTCACAATTTTATGTTTGTTGCTCTTAAATTAATGACGTTTGTTCGACGAAAATAATGAAGATAGATTTCATTTACATAGGAGGTTGCCAAACGTACTTTTTTGATATTCCTAGGTATATGGGTACTATTTAAAGACGAAAATGGCTACTTAAAATAATTTACTTTAGAAGACAGTGAACGACGATTTTCAAGTCTTGTCGAGTTTTTTTAGTATTAAGATTCAAGTATTAAAACTTGGATGACGTTCACTATTATACGTATTTATCCAACGTATTGACGCTGCCTGAGCGTGTCGCAGGCGGCAGATTCTAGTTGAATCTAGAAGTTAGTCCCGAAACGTATCGGGATTGTTCTAATAGCAATCGGAATCGCGACCATCGCCACTTAACGTATCATTCTACGCGCCAAAACCACGCAACTTCGCAGCTTGAGGTACTAGAAGGCGGGATTTGTGAAAATTATGGAAACCTTTGAGTAACATCGTGCTAATTTTTAGACTATACTAGGATGCAAATACATTTTTTGCTTCTTCCCTTTTTTTGCTTTTTTTATTCAACCAGCGTAGCATAATATTTTTATACGTTACAGAATTTTCACTTTCAATTCTTTAAAAAGTTAGCTTTTACGTTTCAGCATCTTCAAGATTAAATTCAGAGAAGCAAAAAGCTAGATTTCGTGAATTCTTAAATAGCTAGCTTTTTTGATGAATACTGTGATTTATCGGCTAGATACACAGCAGTACTAAATTACCGCAAGAACTTCACAAAAAAATCGCTACTTCTTTAAAACCAGAGAAAAAGTGGTTCCTTCGCCTAAGGTGCTCGATACTTCGATGCTGCCGTTTAGGCGCTCTGCGAGTTGTTTTACGATCGCTAGACCTAAACCTGTCGACGCTTCGCCGTTGGTTGGGCGGGCAGTTAGTTTCTGAAATTTGCGAAATAACTTCGTTTGATCGGTATCACTAATTCCCGGTCCTTCATCGCGAACCGAGAAAATCCGTGCATCGTCGCGTTCTGAAAAGCAAATCCAGACGCGCTTTTCCTTTGGTGAGAACTTTAAAGCATTGGAAATCAGATTGTCTAAAATGCGTTGTAGCTTGTCGGCATCCGTATAAAAAGTGGTTTCAATCGCTTCGCAAAGCAATGTGATTCCCTTTTCCTGCGCCGACATTTGATAAGTTTTGGCTAAATTTTCCAAAAATGGCCGAGCAGAAACTTCAGTTTTTTCCACAACGAAATCGGTCGATTCGGCCTTACCAGACATAACAGATCGTCGATAAGACGGCGTCCTTGGTCGGTTACAACAGTAATTAAATCCAAACACTGTTGCTGAGTTTCCAGATCGGTGTCAGCATCTCGCAGCAAATCGCTCAATCCTTTTACCTTATCGAGAGGGGCTCGCAAATCGTGTGCAACGATATTCATCAGATTATTTTTCTCGAAAACAGCTTCTTCAAGCAACGAATTTTTAGTTTCGATCTCCGTTTTCTGTTGTACGAGTAAGGCATTTAGTTTCCCTTTCTTGCGCGATTGGAGATACACCGACAAAAGGACGACCAGCACTAGGGCAATAACTAGGGAAAACGTTACGATCGTTAGATTTTTTTTGTGAAGCGTAGCCGCGGCTAAGTCGGCTTTTTGTTTCAGTAATTTGTTTTCTTGGGCCTTTTTTTCCAACTCGTACTTTTCAATCATTTCGGTGCGCTTTTCAAGCTTTTCCTCATTGTACAAATTGTCCATTAAATCCGGAACTTGTTTTTCGTACGAGAGTGCTTTTTTGTAATCGCCCACAGCTTCGTACGCTTCGGAAAGTGCCATTAACGAACTGATTTCCAAATCGGCCGATTCAGCTTTTCGTGCCATGACAAGCGATTCTTCTGCGTAGGCGATAGCTTTGGTGTAATCTCCGGTTTGCCGGCATGAAACGCTCAACTTTGCTAAGGTTGATGCTAAGTCAAACGGATCGTTAAACAAGCGTTTTAATTCGAGCGATTTCAAAAAATAGAAGGTGGCTTCTTTATGGCGACGCTCGGATTTATACGTGTTGGCCACATTGAAGTAAATCCGTGAATACTCGCGTTTGTTCTTTTCTTTATCAATGAAGGCCGCTCCTTTCCAATAGTATTTTCTCGATTCTTCGTACTGTCCTTTTCGGTCGAGCACGATAGCAATATTGCTGTAGTTCCAAGCTTCGCCCTTTTTGTACTTGGCTTTTATGCTGTTGGCGAGCGACTTTTTAAACCAATTGTACGCTTCGTCGATTTCATCCTGACTCAAATACACAAATCCGATGTTAAGTTGCGCATTTGCTGCTCCGATTAAATCGTTTTGCTTTTCGCTGAGTCGCAAGGCTTTTAGGTATAAATCGAGTGCTTCGGTGTACTGACTCCGATTTTCGAGCATGATGCCGTAATCGTTTAGTACGGCAATTTCCTGAGGAACATCTTTGGCTATTTTCGCCTGCTCGATGGCGCGTTTGAAGTAGTTCTCTGAGCTAGTATAATCGGCAGAAATACGCTTAATACTTGCCAATAGTTGGTAAATCTTACTGCGCTTTTTTGGATTTTTTCCCGCCCATTTTTCTGCCAGAAGTGCGTAATGTGTTGCGCTATCGGCGTTTATGAAGCGATAATCTTCGGCTAAATAATACGCGAGCCGGTCGTTTTTTGAATTCTTTGCTTGTCGCAACACCGCTTTTAAACTGTCGATTTTCTTTAAAGACGGTGTACTGCTTTCAATTTCTTGGGAAAAGCATATTTGTGCTAGCGCAATTAACGTGAGACAGAGAAAACGCATGACTATGTACTTCAATTTGAAGCAATAGTAAACAATTTTAAGAAGAAATTTCTTAGAAAATACAATAAACCGACTTCTCGCTCACAACCTGAAATGAAATTATAGATCCGACTGGTCCATCAATTCGAAATACATGTCGTTTGGATCGTAGTCGAAGTCGAAATCAAACAAATTATCATCGTAATCGTCGCTGTTGTTAATGGCGATGATGTTTTCTAAATCAGAATTTACTTCGGCGTAAGACAATGGATTCATAGCAGCTAATCTTTTTAGTAAAGTTCGTCAGCTGCTGGGAATTACGCTTTACGCGAATGTTATTCTATTGCGAATAAATTCAATGCGAGTTTTAGTACTTACCGGAAAGAAGTTCGCCTCCTAAAGTCGATTTTCGTTCAATACCGAGTGCTTTCATCATTTCGTAGGTAGTTGAAACCGCTGCGCTGGTAACGGGCAATCCTAGTTTTTGCTGTAACGGATCGACAGCCGCTAGAGAAGGCATTTGCACACAGGCAGAAGCTACCACCACATCGGCTCCAGCGATATTTAACCGTTCGGATATTTCCAACAAATTCATGGGATTTTGCGCGGCAACTTCCAAATTATCGGGAATCTCCAAAGCAATGGAATCGATTACGGTAAATCCTTGGTGTTCTAAATAACCAACTACTAAATCGGTTAACGGACGCATGTACGGCGTGATGATACTGATTTTTTTGGCTTTCAAGGTTTGTAAACCGCTAACCAACGCGCCTGCGCTCGTAATTATTGGAGTAGGAGCACCGTTGGCAACAGTTTCGGCATGAAGATTTTTCTCGGAAACGCAATGATACCCATTTCCCATACTCATAATGGCTACTAAACAGGCATAACCCATTACATCTACTCGTGCATCTGACAATTCGACCGCACATTTCAAGCTCATGGCATCCATGGCTTCTAGTTCCTCTTTGGTAACTTTTTTCATGCGCATTCTACTCGAATGAAACGTAAAGCGTTCGGGTAAAATGCTTTCTCTAGCTCGAAAAATAGCAGGGATTTCGGTTTCCATCGTCACGTTCGACGAAGGTACGATCTGGCCAATACGGTATGTTTTTTCTGAACTCATTAAATTTCTTTTACGTGATTTACAAGCGTTCCCAATCGTTCCACGCTGGCTTCAATAAGGTCGCCGTCTTTCAGCCATTCCTGCGGATTTCTTCCGGCACCAACACCAGCGGGAGTTCCTGTTGCAATAATGTCGCCAGGCTCCAAAGTAAAAACGGTACTTAAATCTGAAATTAAATCGGCAATACTGAAAAGCATAAACTTGGTATTGCTGTTTTGTTTTACAATGCCGTTTACGGTAAGTCGTAAGTCTAAATCCTGTGGATCTGAAATTTCATCGGCAGTAAGTAGGGCAGGTCCCATAGGTGCAAAAGTGTCTTGACCTTTGGAAACTATCCATTGTCCGGCACGTCGACAATCGCGTGCTGAGATGTCGTTAATAATGGTGTAACCAAAAATGTGATTATGTGCAGTTTCTTTGCTTATGTTTTTACCACCTGTTCCAATTACAACCGCTAATTCGACTTCCCAATCCAGCTGATTCGTAATTTTTCGATTTAAGAGAACTGCGGTTTGATGTGCGGTAACTGTAGTTGGTGGCTTAGAAAAAATGACGGGCTGTTTCGGCAATTCGTTTGAAGTATCGAGTGTTCGCGCACTTTCGGCTACGTGTTCGGTGTAATTCAATCCGATACCAAAAATATTCTTCCTTGGTTTTGGAATCGGAGCCAGCAACTGGATTTCAGAAAGCTTATGACTTACTTGAACAAATTCTCCTTCTTTCAAACGATTTATACGCAATTGTAGCTGATCTTTCGCTGCTTGTCCGCGATCGATTAGTTCAAGCATCGTTACAGGAATTTCTGGATAATGTGCGTTCAATAGGCGTGTATTAACCACAAAATCGCCCAAAACAACACCCAAGGTTTCACGTTCGTGAAAAAGGAAACTATTTAATTTCATAATGCAATTTTTAATCGGCTTGTTCTTGGTACAAACCTAGTGATTCGATAACTGGTAAATCGTTGAAGGAGAATAAACAGGCATCTTCGGTATCTGATGCATTGTGATGTTCGTGCCACGCCCAAGACGGCACGCAAAATATATCGCGGGTTTTCCAATCGAAACGCTTTCCGGCGATAATCGAATATCCGGAGCCTTTCGCCACTTGATAAACAAACGAACCCGTGTGTCGGTGACGCTTTCCTGAAAATCCAGCAGGAAGTAATTGCATGGAAGCGCCCATGGTTTGCATGACGTGTCCACCCGTAATCGGGTTGCTGTAGCGCATTTTTACACCGTCGTACGCATTAATCGGATTAACTTTTGCTGCCTCGACTAAAGCCGGATAAATCTTCTTCCATTCAAATTTAAATAACGGCGAATACGGCTTATTCCAATTTTCATGAGTAGGGTAAAAACCTGAATTTCCGTAATTTAAAACGGAGTAATTAACAGGGTACTTTAATTCTTGTTTTCCGTCGTAAACAGCATAATCATTCGCTTCCAGAGCATTTACCAGCGGAATATCTAAGCCGTCTTGCCAAACACAGGTTTCGCCATCTTCGGCAACGCCGTGTTCGTGCCAAGTGCTGTTTGGAGTGATTACAAAATCGTTTACTTCAAAGGTTATTTTATGTCCGTCGACAACCGTGTAGCCGCCTTTTCCTTCCATAATGAAACGCAGTGCCGAAGCTTTGTGACGGTGTGCCGAAGTACTTTCGCCGGGTTTTGTAACTTGAATTCCTGTGTACAACCAACCAACAGCTGCACTTACGGCTTTTCGATTGTCGTTAACGAGATAAACCACGCGTCGACCTGCTTGTTCGGGTGTAACCAATTCGGCACTTTTTAAAGCTAAATCACGTAGTTCATCATATTTCCATAACATTGGAACAGAATACGAGCGAGGTTCCCAAGGTTCAATGTCGTTGGCAACGGTCCATAAAGCACCAGCACCCAAGCCTTCTAGTTCTTTGTAATAGGCTTCGAGTTCAGGCGAAGATTTAACTCGCGCTCTTCCTAGTTGGTCGTCTGAATGATTATTATTCATTTGGTAGTATTCAAAAGTATTAAATTATTAAACTCAAAGTAGCTCGAAAATTATTCTAAAATTGATTCGTTTATGGCATTCCAATTTTGCTGTTGCATGTGATACGCAAGAAAATGTTCTTTTCCACTGAATAGCACCATCATTTAGCTATTTGTAATTGAAAGTAAAGGTGTGGTAGAATTGTCAATCATACGAGCTTCTTTTAAACTAATTAAGAGTCGGCCGAACTATCAGGTTAAAGAAACGTTATTCTCTTAGTTTTCGCTGTATTCACACGGAGTTCAAAAATATCGAAACGATTGTAATGTCCTAAAATATCGTGCATTTGCTTGGGTTGGATACATTTACTTAAGTCGATTTCTCCGTAGACAATTCCTTCTTGGTCGATTAACGGTTCGGAAATCGGAACTCCCGTCGGACCGATAATTCCGGAAAAAGCAGCGTGCTCACGACTTAGTAAGTCGGCAGCATTCGGACAATCGGCTTCCAACATCTTAACTGCGTCGGCACCGATGGTTGAACACGAAACTAACGTAAATAGCTTCCCTTCAAACGAATGTGCAGCCGCTCGAATCTTTATAGCATCGGCCATATCATAATCAGGAGGCGCCACAGGTAAGGAAATGTAGTTGGCAATATGTACGTTTTCGTCTTGTGCCAACAAAGTAAATCGCGCCAAAGTATTGGTGTTTTCTCCACAAGCTAAAGTTCCAATATTTCCCGTTTTTGTTGGATATACGCGCAAGGAAGAACCATCGCCAGAAGTCCATGTAAGTTTTTCCGCCCAGGTGGGTACTAACTTTCGGTGCTTTCCAACGATCTCGCCGGTGTTGTCGATTATCAAATTCGTATTGTACAGTTCGCCAAAGCTAGTTCCGCGTTCGTTCATGCCAATAACAATTGTCAAATCAAGTTCCTTTGCTGATTTTTGGATTTTCTGAATAAGAATATCATCAGCCGTTAACGACGATTTATATAAAAGTTCAAACCATTTGCTTCCTTGAACAGGCGTGAGTATCCAGTTCCAATACGGATATGCACAGATAAAAACTTCTGGAAATGCTACTAATTGAGCGCCGTTTCGCGCTACTTCACGCATGATATTGAGCACTTTATCAACCGTTTTTTCAGCATTTAGGAAAACAGGCGATGCTTGGACTACAGCCGCTTTAAATTTCGGAAGTTCTAAACTCATACATATTGATTTAAAAGTTCAATGGTTTTTCTGTCAAAGGGTTCCGATTTCATAGCTTCCGTTGCTGTTGCTAAACGCACGTTCACCAAAGTTGCTTCGCCTGATAAGATTTCTTGGTCGTTTTCTCCCGTGAAGGAAAATTTAAATACGACCGACGATGAACCTAACTTTTGAACGTTTAGTTTTTTGATAACTACGTCGCCAATTCGCGCCGGAGCGGAAAAACGCGTTTGCAGCTGCACCGTTGGTATACCGTTTGTTTCATGTATTTTGGAAAACGGACGTTCTAAAACTTCGGCAAAGAAATCTTCTACTAAATCATTGAGCATTTCAAAA
Source organism: Flavobacterium aurantiibacter (assembly GCF_002251775.1). Taxonomy (GTDB): domain Bacteria; phylum Bacteroidota; class Bacteroidia; order Flavobacteriales; family Flavobacteriaceae; genus Flavobacterium; species Flavobacterium aurantiibacter. Next base: position 47,065 of record NZ_NOXX01000201.1, on the reverse strand, counting down.
TAGCGTGGATAGAACACAATTCCGGCGTAATCGCAATGCCTGAAGCGAATTTTCTCTGTTTTTATAAAAGATTTCATGACGTTCGAAGTTTAAATCGTTGAATTTTTCCTGTTTCCGTTTTGGGAAGTGTCGCTACAAATTCAATATGTCTCGGATATTTGTACGGAGCGGCATGTTCTTTAAACCAATTTTGTATTTGTATTTTGAGTTCGTCGTTTCCGGAAACCGATTCATGCAAAACAACATAAGCAGCAACGAGCATACCTCTGTTTTCGTCGGGTTTTCCTACCACAGCACATTCTTTAATTAACTCGTGTTCCAAAAGTACTTGTTCGACTTCGATAGCTGCTATGTTGTAGCCGGAAGAAATAATCATGTCATCGCCACGTGCTACAAACTGGAAAAAGCCATCGGCGTCTTTTTGGTAAATATCACCTGTAAAATTCCAACCGTTTTGTACGTAAGCGTCTTGTTTTTCGGTGTTGAAAAGATATTTGCAACCCGTAATTCCACGAACGGCTAGTCGACCTGCTTTATTAATCTCCTGTATTTCATTGCCAAAGTCGTCGAATAATGTCGCTTCGTAACCTGGTATCGGAACTCCTGTAAAACCGATTTTCCGTTTTTCGTGTGAAGATCCGATGAAAATATGCAGCATTTCTGTTGCGCCTATACCATCCAAAATCGGAATTCCCGTAACTTCTTCCCAATCTTTTGCTACTTTAGCGGACAATGCTTCGCCTGCTGAAACGCAATATTTTAAGGTGTCGATGTTATAATCGGCTGCCTTTTCACACATGACACGCCAAGCGGTTGGTGCAGTAAAACAAGTTGTAACGCCTTGTTCTTCGATAGCTTGCAGCAAAACTTCTGGAGCTGGTTTTGGAATGAGTAGGGAAGTAGCTCCATAATACAAAGGAAACAGCAACAAGCCGCCTAATCCGAAGGTAAAACCTAGCGGCGGACTCCCAGCGAAAATCTCTCCTCTTTTAGGTTTCAACGAATATTTCGGAAATCCTTCGCAAATAGCTGCTACATCACTGTGATAATGGGCAGTCATTTTTGGTTTTCCCGTAGTTCCTGAAGTAAAACCTATCAAGGCCAACAGTTCTTCACTGGCAATAAATGGCTGGAAATTGGTACTAAAATTGTATTTCTTTAAAGTAACATTAAAATCAGAGCGATTGAAAAGGAGGAGTTTTGTATTTTCATTTTTTGAAAACGAATCGAGTTCTGAAGCTAACTCGTCTTCGCAAATCATCAAGCTCACAGCAGCCATTTCTGCTATAACTTCTAGTTCCTTCTTCCGCAAAAGCGGCATAGTTGCCACTGCTATAGCTCCAATACGTGCAATTGCTAACCAATACACGGCAAATGCGGCACTGTTGTACCCACGAAGTAACACGCGATTTCCAGACTGAATTCCATAAATGTTTGTCAGTTCATGAGCAGCTTGATTAACTAATTCCAGTAATTGAAAATACGTAAATGAATGATTTTCAGAAATTAAAGCAATGTTATCTCCACAACCCGTCTCAATATTCTTTTCCAAAAACAAAGTCGTGCAATTTCCTTTAAAACGGCGAAATTCCACAAACGGATTATGAGCTAAGCGATTCGCTTCTGGCAATCCATCGTATGCAAAACGGTCGGCAATCATCATTGTGGTTTATGTGATTTTGGTTTTAAAGCTTGTTTCATACGTTCGAGCTGTATGCGTTCAAACTGCGTTGTTTTGAGTAGAGAATCCCACGATCTTTGATAAGCTTTTGGAATCTTATTCAAAGTAACACCTTCATAAGCAGCAGCTTTCATTACAAATCCGGGATTCAATAAAAGTGGCTTTCCTAAGGCAATCAAATCGGCTTTCTCGGCAAGTAAAATGGTATTAATCTGATCGATATCCGTTATTTCACCTGCTGTTATTGTCTTTACATTACAAGCATTTCGAATTTCATCGCTGTAAGGAACTTGCCACATTGGCGTAACTTTTACCTGCTGTTGCGCATGCGTATTTCCTGTCGAAACATTGATGATATCTGCACCATTTTCTTTCAAAGTTGAAACAAAAGTCTGAATATCAGATTTTGAAACGCCTTCGGGATGCCAATCGGTTGCCGAAATTCGCACAGAAATAGGAAAGTCTTTAGCCACAACTGTTCGAATTGCTTTCAAAACATGAATCGGAAATCGCATACGGTTTTCTATGCTTCCTCCGTAATCGTCGTTTCGAAGATTTGTCAAAAGTGAAATAAAACTGCCGAGCAAAAATCCGTGATGCATCTGAATTTCGATACCGTCAAAACCGGCAGAAACAGCTCGTTCTGCGGCAGCCACAAAATCGTTTGTGATGCGTTCTATATCGCTTTCATATAAAATTTCCGGTGTTTTTCCATTTTCATGGAAGGCAATCGCGGAAGGTCCAACGGGTTCAATGACCGATTTCCGACCCGCATGCGCCAATTGAATCCAGATTTTAGTATCCGAATTTTCGTGTATGAAACGATTGATGTTTTGCCACGATTCTTGCTGTTCGGAATTGTAAATACCCGTGCAAGTCTCAGCAATTCTCGAACCTGCACTGACCGCTGTTGCCTCGGTAATGATTAAACCAAGTCCTTGAAGTGCACGTGACGTATAGTGTTGGAAATGCCAATCGTTTGGAAGTCCGTTTTCTGCACAATATTGCCCCATAGCGCTCATGGCAATGCGATTCGACAGCGTACAGCCGTTGATTTTAAAGGGTTGAAAAGCTGGACTGCTAATTGATGCGACATTCTTCTGTGCAAACGCCTGCGCTACAAAATCAGTGAATTTACGGTCGCGGATGCGCAAGTTTTCGTAGGTTACTTTTTTAGCACGTGTCATTACCGCCATAGCAAAAGCTTCAAACGGCTTTTTCACTTGCAAATCCATCGATTCAAACCATTTCAATGAAACTACTGCTGCATGTTGTATAGCTTCTACACGCTTACGCCGATTTTGTTCATATTGTGTATAAACTTCAGGCAAATTTGTTTGATGTGTTTGAACCGCTTCTGCCAAAGCAATAGCCGATTCCATGGCTAATTTGGTACCCGAACCAATGGAAAAATGTGCGGTAGCTTTCGAATCGCCGAGCAAAACGATGTTGTTGTGATGCCAATTTTGGTTGTGAACTTCGGGAAACTGACGCCAAATTGATTTGTTTGTGAGCAAGCCGTGTCCGTCGAGTTCTTCAGCAAATAAATCCTGTAAAACTGCTACTGTTTGCGCTTCGTCGAGTTTATCGAATCCAGCATTTTTCCATGTTGTTTCCGAACATTCGAAAATCCACGTACTTTTTCCGGCTTCGTATTGGTAGGCGTGTGCTACAATGGCACCGTGCGCGGTAGTTCTAAAAAAGTAGGCAAATGCATCTAAGGGTTTTGTAGAACCCATCCACACAAATCGGTTCGAATGCAAAGTAACCTCGGTTTTGAATGTCTCGGAAAATTGCGTTCTAAACTTACTTCCAATTCCGTCGGCAGCAACAATTAAGTCGTATGCTAAAACAGCCGTGTCGGGTTCAATACTTGTTTCGAAATGCAAGTTCACACCTTCTTCTAAGGCGCGTTGCTGCAAGAGTTTGAGTAGGGTTTTCCGGGAACAGCCGCAAAATCCGTTTCCAGAAATTCGAACCGATTTCCCGTTGAGAACCACGTCGAGATCGTCCCAATAAGCAAACGAATTCTTTATTAAATCGTATGATTTTTGATCTTTTTGAAGAAATTCACTTAGTGTTTCATCTGAAAAAACAACACCAAAACCAAAGCTATCATCGGCTTTATTTTGTTCAAAAACCGAAATTTCGAACGTAGGTTGTTGTTTTTTGAGTAAAATCGAAAAGTATAATCCGCCTGGACCACCGCCAATTACTGCTATTTTCATTGTGCGCGTTTTAAAACAAACTGATCGCCTAAGCGTGCATAAAAAGCTCCCGCTAAACGCGAAATTGGCTGGTAAACTTCTAAATCGGTGTGATAGTTCTCGTCCACAATTTGATCGTTTATATGAATCATCACGATTTCTCCGAGAATCATCATACTTCCACCGCGTTGTCCATCGATGTGATGATGATGAATAACCTTACATTCAAACGAAATCGGTGCATTTGCCACACGACGCGGTTTCACTACGGTACTTTCTGCATAAGCGATCTTCGCATAATCAAACTCACTTTCGTGGGAAGGAATCGGTGCTGCCGTATCGTTCATCTGTTCAACTAAATTCTCGGTAACCATATTAACGACAAACTCACCTGTTTGAAGGGCATTACGAGAAGTATCTTTATTGGCATTCGGGCTGTTAGATGCCGAAAACATGAGCGTAGGCGGATCGGCACTCACGGCATTGAAAAAAGAGAAAGGTGCTAAATTGTGCACACCGTCTTCACTGACAGTAGCTACCCAACCAATAGGTCTGGGAATTACAAGTCCGGTGAGCAACTTATAAACCGATTTGAAATCGAGTTCTTCCGGTTTGATTATCATTTTGGATTGTTTTTCCACAAATTAAATAAAAAATAGCTTTTGCAAACGATTTCGTGAACACTCGTTTGTGATTTTTTACTTGTTAACGAATAAAAGTTATTAGATTTGAACTACACGAATTTTTAGCCATGAGTTACTACAAGATTGAAAACCTAGAACAATACTTTAAACATTATAATAAGTCGATCCGCGAACCGCGAAAATTTTGGGGAAAAATTGCCGAAGAGCACTTTGTATGGTACCAAAATTGGGAAAAGGTGGTTGATTTTAATATGGCTGAAGCCGATGTAAAATGGTTTGTTGACGGAAAATTAAATATTGTAAAAAATTGTATCGACCGTCATTTGGCGAAACGTGGTACAAAAACGGCCATTCTCTTTGAACCGAATAATCCCGACGAGGAAGCACAGCACATTTCTTACAACGAATTGCATTCGCGGGTTTGTAAAATGGCAAATATCTACAAAGATTTAGGTGTGAAAAAAGGCGATCGTGTATGCATTTACATGCCTATGATTCCGGAATTGGCAGTAGCTACCTTAGCTTGCGCGCGAATCGGAGCCATTCACTCGGTAGTTTTCGCTGGATTTTCATCAGCTGCACTCGCTGCCCGAATAAACGATGCGGGTTGTAAATTAGTTGTAACAAGCGACGGCGGTTTCCGCGGAAACAAAACCATAAATCTGAAAGAAATTGTCGACGAAGCATTAAAATCGAACGATACCGTAGAGCGTGTAATCGTGGCGAAGCGAACACATACTTCGGTGAATATGACCGACGGGCGCGATATTTGGCTAGACGATTTGTGGGCTGATGCATCCGACAATCACGTGGCAGAAATCATGGACAGTGAAGATCCGCTTTTCATTCTCTACACCAGTGGAAGCACCGGAAAACCCAAAGGAATGGTACACACCACCGCAGGTTACATGGTTTACACGGCTTATACTTTTAAGAATATTTTTAATTACGAAGAGAACGATATCTTCTGGTGTACGGCAGATTTAGGTTGGATAACCGGACATTCTTACATTTTGTACGGACCGTTATTAAATGGTGCAACTACGGTGATGTTTGAAGGAATTCCGACGTTTCCAGATCCGAGTAGATTTTGGCAAGTAATTGAAAAACATAAAATTACGCAGTTTTATACGGCGCCAACAGCGATACGTTCGCTAGCTAAAGAAAGCTTGGATTATGTGCAAAAGTTCCCGCTTTCGTCATTGAAAGTGATTGGTTCGGTTGGTGAACCTATTAATGAAGAAGCTTGGCACTGGTTTAACGATCATGTAGGTGGTAAACGCTGTCCGCTTGTCGATACTTGGTGGCAAACGGAAACGGGTGGCATCATGATTTCGCCTATTGCCTTCGTTACACCTACAAAACCAACTTATGCGACTTTGCCGTTGCCGGGAATCCAACCGGTATTGATGGACGAAAAGCGTAATGAAATCGACGGAAATCAGGTTGTGGGAAGCTTATGCATAAAATTCCCTTGGCCTGCCATTGCACGAACCATTTGGGGCGATCACGAACGATATAAGAAAACGTATTTCTCTACATTTCCTGGAAAATACTTCACCGGTGACGGTGCACTGCGCGACGAAGTAGGTTATTACCGAATTACCGGACGCGTTGACGATGTTGTAATTGTTTCCGGACATAATTTAGGAACTGCGCCAATTGAAGACGCCATAAACGAACATCCAGCTGTTGCAGAAAGTGCAATCGTTGGATTCCCGCACGACATCAAAGGAAACGCTCTTTATGGCTTTGTGATTTTGAAAGAAGAAGGAATGACCCGTAATCACGACAACTTGCGCAATGAAATTAATCAAGTGGTTGCAAGTCAGATCGGACCGATTGCTAAATTGGATAAAATTCAGTTTGTAAGTGGATTACCCAAAACGCGATCTGGAAAGATAATGCGACGAATTCTTAGAAAAATCGCCGAAAATAACGACGCTGATTTTGGAGATATTACAACCTTACTCAATCCAGAAGTTGTCGACGAAATTAAAAAAGGAAAGTTGTAGACCTTGCACGCTGTAACATAATCCCACGTAGTGCAGTAGGGAAGACCCTCAAACGAAATGAAACCAAAAATTGTGATCGCGGGAGGCGGATTAGCCGGTTTAACTGCCGCGATTCACCTGCGTATGAATGGTTTTGATGTTACGGTAATCGAAAAAAATAAGTATCCGCATCACAAAATGTGTGGCGAATATTTGTCTAATGAAGTAGTTTCTTACTTGCGGCAAATAGGTGTGGATATTTTGTCTTTACAACCGAAAAATCTTGACACACTGCGATTTGTGTTGGAAAACGGTAAGCAATTGGAGTGTACATTGCCACTTGGAGGTCTGGGAATCAGTCGATTTGCCCTCGATTCACTGCTGTACCAACGCGCGAAAGCTATTGGCGTCGACTTTATTTTTGAAAAAATAGACAACATCAGCTTCCATGAAAATGTATTCACTATTGCAATTCGCAGTGATCAGACACTAACAGCCGATTACGTTTTAAACGCTTTGGGAAAGAAAAGTGTTGTCGATGTTCAATTTCAGCGAAAGCACACCTATAAAAATGCAGATTGGATTGCGGTCAAAGCACACTACAAAGGCGATTTCCCCGAACACATCGTTGGATTATACCATTTTACCGGCGGTTACTGCGGCGTTTCTAAAATCGAAAACAACGAATTAAATATTTGCTTTCTTGCCAAACAAGAGTTGCTCGAGCAAAACAAAACCATATCCGAATTAATTAAAAACGTTCTTTTTAAAAATGCGCCGCTTCGAGAAATCTTCGAAAAAAGCACTTCCACCTTTGAAAAACCAATTGCCATCAGCGGAATTTCTTTTGAAAAGAAAACCAAATCAGAAAAACATATCTTAATGATTGGCGATTCTGCCGGTTTGATACATCCGCTTTGTGGAAACGGAATGGCAATGGCCATAAAAAGTGCGCGTTTGATTTCGGAAATACTGACAAAATATCCCGAACCCACAAAAATAAATCGAATACGTGTCGAGAAAATGTATCAAAAAGATTGGAACAAGGCGTTTTCAGGACGATTATGGATGGGCCGACAAATCTCTAAAGTTTTCCAAAATCAAGTCATTGCCGACAAATTGTTCCCTATCTTCGTGAGGTACCCGCAGTTGTTGAAATTCGTTATCAAACAAACGCACGGCAAACAAGAATCCACATGATAAGTACTCGAACGCGCTCTACAGAACCGGAAATCATGGACGACATGAATTTAGAAGGTTCGGAGCTGACAGACGCACTCGATAAAATTGCGTGGATCAATCAAATTTTAGGAGGGAATCGGGTTACAATTAACGGAATTGAACAACTTCTTCGAAACAAAAATCAAAAGGAAGTACATATTGTTGATTTAGGTTGCGGAAACGGCGACATGCTCAGAACCATAAAAATTTGGGCTCAGAAACGTAACTTAAATGTTCGTCTAACGGGAATCGACGGGAATCAAGCCACTATAAATCATGCAATTAAACTATCTGATAGTTCGATTCGCTATAGCTGTTCCGATTTTCTACAGGTAGTTCCCGATGAACCCATTGATATTGTAATTTGCACATTAACCTTGCATCATTTTGAAGACGAATTGTTGCTGGAGGTGATTCGAAAATATTATGAGAAAGCAAATATCGGGTTGGGAATCAATGATTTACATCGGTCTAAACAAGCGTATTATTTGTTCACAGCTTTGGCGTTTGTTTTCCGTTTAAACCGAATGTCGACATCCGACGGACTAGTTTCGATTTTACGGGGTTTCAAAAAAGCTGATTTTTTGCGTTACGCCAAGCAACTAAATTTCACTAAATTCAGCATTCGTTGGAGGTGGGCGTACCGCTACCAATGGATCATCTATAAAACATGAGTGTACAAATAAGTGCAGTAGCTACCGCAGTTCCCGAGTTTACTAGGAAAACTGCCGAAATCATTCCTTTTTTGGAACAGTGGCTGCACGGCCAAGACGACCGGTTTATTCGTAAAGTGGTAAAAATATTCGAGAGTGCTCTGGTCGATCAACGCTATGCCATTATGGATCCGGTGTCAGTATTTACTGCCGATACTTTCGCACAAAAGAACCGTATCTACAAGGAAGCTGCAATAACACTCGGAACACGCGTCCTTGAACAAGCTTTACAACAAGCAAATTGGAATCCCGAGGAACTCGATTACATCATTACTGTAAGCTGCACCGGAATTATGATTCCATCTTTAGATGCGTATTTGATTAATAAAGTTGGACTTAAGCAAGATGTTGTGCGGCTTCCCGTAACCGAAATGGGTTGTGTAGCAGGCGTGAGTGCATTGATTTATGCAACTCATTTTCTCAAAGCAAACCCAGGTAAAAAGGCAGCAATTGTGGCATTCGAAAGTCCTTCGGCAACATTTCAACTCGACGACTTTAGCATGGCTAATATGGTTAGCGCGGCCATTTTTGGTGATGGTGCTGCCTGCGTTTTACTTTCTGACAGTGAAGAAGTTACACATCCTAAAATTCTGAGCCACGAAATGTATCACTTCTTTGACAAAGAACACATGATGGGATTTGATTTGGTTGAAGGCGGTCTGAAAATGGTTTTAGATGTGGAAGTTCCAGATACGATTGCCGAGCATTTTCCGAACATCATACACCCATTTTTAGAAAAGAACAAACGCACTATCGATCAGATTAATCACCTTATTTTTCATCCAGGTGGGAAGAAGATTATTCAAACCGTCGAAGCACTTTTTGGGGATTTGGGAAAGAATCTAAACGCAACAAAATCAGTATTGTCGCGCTTTGGCAACATGTCGAGCGCAACGGTTTTATTTGTTTTGGAAGAAGTTTTAAAATCGAAACCAAAGTCGGGCGAACTTGGTTTGATGCTGAGTTTTGGTCCGGGTTTTACCGCGCAACGCCTACTAATCGAATTTTAAAATGATGAATGCAAACACCTATATTCTGGCTCAGCTGCCGTACCGAAAACCATTTTTGTTTGTTGATGAAATAACGTCGGTATCCGAAAATGAGATCACCGGAAATTACCGATTGCCCGAAGATGCGTATTTCTATCAGGGACATTTTAAAGATTTTCCGATTACGCCCGGTGTTATTCATACCGAAATTATGGCACAAATAGGAGTAGTTTGTTTAGGGATTTATATAAATCATAATGCATTGTATAATAACAAGATATGCGTACTTACTTCAACTGAAATTAACTTTTTAAAGTCCAGTTTTCCAGGAGATAAACTCACAGTAAAATCAAAGAAAGTATATTTTAGATTTGAAAAATTAAAGTGCGATGTTTCTTTGTTCAATGAAAGTGGCGATGTTTTAGCGAGAGGAAGTATTTCAGGAATGTTAACCGATTTTAATCCAAATGAATAGGAGAGTAGTCATAACCGGATTAGGAGTTGTTGCGCCAAATGCTGTTGGAATACAGAATTTTAGCGATGCCTTACGAACGGGTGCTTCGGGAATTTCGTTCGATCCTGAGCTGGAAGCTCTTCAATTTTCATGTCGCATTTCAGGTACGCCAACATTCGAAAATACAGTACTCGAATCTGTTTTTTCGGAGATCGAACGCCGAAATTTACAATCCACAGGCTTTGTTTATGGCGTTTTAGCAGCGTTGGAAGCATGGAACGACGCGGGGTTATCAATCGAAACAGCGCATCCACGTTGGGAAAGCGGAATTATTTTCGGAAACGGAAGTTTGGGTGTCGGTAAATTCCGCGAAAGCATTCTTCAAATCGATGCACTTCAAACGCGAAGATTGGGAAGTTCGGCGGTAATTCAAACCATGAGTAGTGCCGTAAGTGCGTACGTAGGAGGGAAGCTTGGCTTGGGAAATTGTAACACCTCGAATTCAAGTGCTTGTGCTACGGGAACTGAAAGTATTCTCGCTGCCGCGGAACGGATTGCCACTGGAAAAGCCGATCGTATTTTGGCAGGAAGCAGCAGTGATAGCGGCCCGTACATTTGGGGAGGCTTTGATGCGATGCGTGTTTGTACGTTTAAACACAACGATGAGCCGGAAAAAGGTTCGCGACCGCTTTCGGGTACAGCTTCCGGTTTTGTTCCAGCGGCGGGAGCCGGCGCCTTGGTTTTAGAAGCCTTAGACGTGGCTTTGGAAAGAAACGCGCCGATTTATGGAGAGATTTTAGGCGGACACGTAAACAGTGGCGGTCAACGAAACGGCGGAAGCATGACTGCGCCAAATTCGGTTGCTGTGATTCGATGCATTCAGCAAGCGCTTATTCACTCCGGTATTTCGGCATCTGAAATTGACTTGATAAACGGACATCTAACAGCCACCATAAAAGACAGTACCGAAATTGAAAACTGGACGCAGGCTTTACAAAGGTCTGGAGCAGATTTTCCTCAAATCCAAGCCACAAAAGGACTTATCGGACATACATTGGCCGCAAGTGGTGCCATAGAAACAGTAGCTGCAGTGTTGCAATTGAAAGAGCAGTTTTTACATCCAAACGTAAATTCAGAAGATATTCATCCCGAAATTAGCAATCGAATTGCAGTGGAATGCATTCATCCTACCAAAAAACTGCACAAATTAGATGTTATTGCCAAGGCAAGTTTTGGTTTTGGAGATGTAAATGCTTGTTTGATTCTCAAAAAATATTAAAATGACGCAAACTGAAATTTTAGCAAAACTCACCGAAATTGTTCGACCGTATTCTCAGGAAAGTACTGCAATGGAGCACGTTTCGATGGAAACCGATTTCATAAAAGATTTAAAAATTGATTCAGCCACTTTGGTAGATGTGGTTTTGGATGTGGAAGATGCTTTTGGCATTACAATCGATAATTCGGCCATGGAGAAAATGACGAATGTAGCCAATACGATCGCGGTAATTGAAGACGCAATTTCTCGTAAATGATTGGAAATGATATCATTGATTTGCAAGTCGCGTTAAGCGAAAGTATCGTACTTCAACAACGGCGCTTGGATAAAATTTGTACGTTGGCTGAGCAGCGCTACATTCGACAAGCCGAAAATCCGTGGCAAGCATTTTGGTTGATATGGACTAGAAAAGAAGCCTGCTATAAGGCTTTTCAGCGATTGCATTACATTCACAGTTTTTGTCCGCATCAAATTGAAAACCAAATTGATACGTCGGTAATTTTGTCTGACACGATTTGTTTTCGTGGGAAACAATTTTTCGTACAAACAGCAATAGACGGTTCAAAAATTCATTCGATTTGCAGTAGTTCAGAGGAACGTCTGAAAGAAATACACGTACTCGACGATTTACAAGAATTACTTTATCTGTTTGATTTTAAAAAAGATACGAAGGGACTTCCGTTTCTTCAAACAAAAAACAATCATCGCCGAATTCCGGTATCAAAAAGTTCGCATGGTGCTTTTACGGCGTATGCACTTTTCAAAGCAGACATCGCAAACCTGGACGCTACAGCTTTAATTTATGCTTGAGTTTTTGGTAAATCAGCGCCAAGGCAAAAGCTTTGTCGGTAGTCGATTCTTTATCCGATTCAGGAAGTTTTAATTGTTTTTCGATTTCCTCGATGGCAAAGGTCTTATCTGATGAAATGTCCTTGTACTTTTTGTACATAATGTCTACGTCGAGCGCTTCATTACGCAAACGTCCGCAATTTAGTTTTTCAAGAACCGTGTTAATGATTTCGATGTCAAAATTCACCTGATGGCCAACAATAACCGCATTTCCGAGATAATTAATGAATTGTTCGATGGCTTGCGGTTCCAGCATTTTCTCGACTTTACTTTCAATGATAAATTCGTTCGACAATCCGTTGTCGTGGTTAAAAACGTATTGTAAAAGAACGACTTCAAAAACATCGCCGGCATTTATGTGATTCTGTTGCATACCTACTGCACTAATCGCTAAAATGACATCTTTATGCGGATCGTTTCCGGTAGTTTGTAGTCGTAACGCAACTGCACGTTCCGGTTTTTGTTCGATACGCGAAAGGTAGACTTTCCAGAAGTCGGGATAATTTTTGTTTGCTATTTTAATCCAGTCCAGCATAATTACGAGAAAAAGGTCAGTTGAAACTTACTTTTTACGATTTCTTCTAGTTCTTTTAAGGGAAGAATGGCACTTTTCAGCCGTTCGCGATCCGATTTAGAAAGCTCATCGGTGGCAATGTACGCGGCGTCGGAACCCGATTTGTAACCTTCGTTGGTTCTAATTTTCAACAACATCAAAAATGCTTCCGAAGCCACTTGATATACGTCGGCATGCTTCGGCTCAAGCATCGCCAATTGCTTAAAACGACTGTACGTATTGGTACTTCCTTTGATTTCGCGACTTAAAGCAATAACTCGTGCAATTTCCACGTAAGTAAGAATCGCTCTGTTTTTAATGTCAAACAAATCTTTGTATTCGCCGTCTTCTTCCAAATTAAATTTAGAGAAAAATCCAAGTGCTGGCGGACGTTTGATCGCTTCGTTAGCCAAATAAGCCAAGAATTTTTTGTTTTTCGGAACAACCGACATGACATGTTCCCACAAGCTTTCTTCAATTTTTGCTTCGCCGGCCGCAAGTTCAAAATCAAAGAAAATTCCTGGATTCTCCTGATTTTTCAAACCAGGCTTCGAAGTCCAGTCGCTGTATTGCTGTATCCAATCGGAAAACGATTTGCACCAATTGAGATTGTTGGCCATGTGCTTATTCGGACATTCGCTGTAGCCGATATCTGAAAGAAACTGTGTTGTTCGTTTTGACAAACGTAAAAAGTACTCACGCACGGCAGTAACTCGATCTATTGCCACATCTTCATAAACCAAAAAATGATCTTGATCGGTCTTCAACAACTGTTCTTTACGTCCTTGACTACCCGTGGATAAAAACGCGAAGCGGCAAGGAGGGGAGCCGTAATCTAAAACAGCAAGATCGATACAACGTTTAATTAAAGCCATATTTACTTCGCCTGTAATAGCACAAACGTGAGAAAGCGGAACCTTTTTCTCAATTGCTAATTGAATGAAATCGGTCATTTTTTCACGTAAATCTTTCAATTCAGAAACGCTCAGTGCTTTTTTGATCTCTTTAATTAATAATCCCGGGTTATTCGCTTGCGCGGAAATGAGATCCGAAAGATGAATAACTCCTGTAATTGCTGTCGTTTCCGTACCATCGGCAGAAACTAATAGGAGTGGTGCATTATGGCGAATGATAGACAACTGTGCTTCGGCTAGCGACGTATTTTCAGGGACAAAAACGTAATTTTTTGAGGCAATTAACTGACAAGCAGCCGTTAGCGGCAAGCGTCCGGTAGCAATTTTTGAACTTAAATCGTGTTCAGTAACTACACCTAAAAGCATATTATTATGTAAAATAACTGCGCTTTGTTTCAGATTGTCAGTCATTTGCTGTGCAACCACTTGTACGGTATCCGAAGCTTTAACGAATAGCGGTTTTTTGTCGTAGGAAAGTGATTGGAAATACTGTAATTCTGTAGAACCTTCCGGACCACGAACCGTATCGTTAACGAGTCCGCTTTTACCCATAGTGCTGAGCGAATTTCGCGGAGCGGTAGAGGCAAAACTCTGAAGAAGAAAATCTAATACCTGGCTATTGGTAAGTAACAGCGGACGAAAGGTGTCGATCGGAATGCCGTAAACTATGCTTTCTTCACGGGCTTTGGCCGTCATCATATAGTTATTCTTCGCAAAAAACGGTCGTAATCCCAAAATTTCTCCGGTTTCGCAGCGATTTAATAGCGTTTCTTCAGCGTCGGCAACAACAGACAAATTTATGGCGCCGCTCGCAACGATGTAAAAGAACGGATGCAGCGGATCGTCGACTTTAAATAAAATCTGATTTTTCTCTAGTGTACGAATTTGCAAGGTCGCGGCCACGGAAACCAATTCTTCGAACGGAATTTCGCTGAAGGGTTGATAGGCGGCAAGAAACGTGGCTAATCTTTCGGCTAAAGTATTTTTCATAACACTCGTAAATATAAGCGAAAAAGATCTGAATATTGGTGATAGAAAGCTTTCTTTATAAATTTTCTATTTTACATAATATAAATTATAGTTCAATTTTAAATGTAATAAAATCAATCGTCAATAGATTCTAATATCTTCAACCTAAATAATTTACTTATTTCCAACTCAAGCTTTTCTTTATAATTTTCGGTAAGCCATTCACGATAATTCTTACTGACATTGCTCAAGCACATTGTATATTTCTTAACCCGATATCCGATTTCTTCGTGCAACAATTTGGAAAGCTTTTTGGCTTCGTAAGCTGTATCGGCATTTTCAACGCACATCTTAGCGTGCTGCGCCATTGACAAGTCGAGAACTGTCTTTGCTTTCCGGTTAAATCGAACCGTTTCGGCAAATTCTTTTTCCACATCAAAAGGCTCAATTTTAGAATTTGAAAAATGCTTGGCGACTTCTGGCGGCATTTCGTAAACAAAATTCGACTCAATTTCAGCGTCTTCGCGAAGATTTTCCAAGTAGTATTCGGGCGATTTAAAAATGTGTTGCCAGTTTACAGGTGCGCTCCAGAGACCGAATCGTGCCGCATTATTTCCCAAATCGATAACCGTAAACGAATCTTTTCCAGGTAAACGTCGTGATCCACGCCCAATCATCTGAAAATAAAGTGTCAACGATTTTGTAGCTCGGTTCAAAATTACGGTTTCAACCGTCGGCTCGTCGAAACCTGTTGTTAATATTCCAACAGAAGTTAAAATAGCGTCCGGTGTATTCTTGAACCATTTTAAAATTGCTTTACGATCTGCTGTATTGGTCGTATTATCAAGGTGTTTAATTGGCAATTTTGCATTTTTAAACGTCTCTAAAACATATAAAGATGTACTAATACCGTTGTTAAAAATGAGCGTTTTCTTCCCTAGAGATTTCTCCATATAAGCATGCAACAACTTTTCTTGCATGGCTAGATTTGTGTAGAGATCATCGCTCGATTTTACGGTATAATCTCCATTAATTCCTACTTTCAAGCTCGTTAAACCCACATCGTATGAGTACGTTATTGCTTTGGCTAAATAGCCGTTATCAATCAAATTTGCGATGGTATCGCCTACGATAAGTTCGTCGTAGTTCTGATTCATCGGTAACTTGATGTTCGAACTCAAAGGAGTTGCCGTAACACCGAGAATAAACGACTGTGGAAAAGAACTTAACAATTTTCGAAACGAGTTGTAATGCGCTTCATCGATAATAACGAGACCAATGTTATCTAATTGAAGAACAGCGTCGTTAATACGATTTTTCAAGGTTTCGACCATCGCAACAAAACATTTGTAGTCTTTTTGATCTGGAAGTTCCTTTATTTTACTATTAATGACCTTATTGCTTACGCCAAAATCGCGCAACATTTTTGAGGTTTGTTTACACAATTCAATTCGGTGCGTAAGGACCACAACTTTTTTGTCGACTTTCTCGATATACCTGCGTACGATTTCAGAAAAAATCACAGTTTTTCCACCGCCTGTAGGAAGTTGATACAGCAAATGATAGTTGGGCTTTGTTTGCTCCATCCGCTCAAAAATGCGATCAATATCCTCACGCTGATAGCCGTACAACGTTCTCCGCTCCTCTGCCTCTACTTCTATTATGGGTTGTTCTATCAAACTACGAAAATTGAAATTTTGCAAATTTACTTCCTTTTTTTGGGCTGTAGATTAACTTTATGATAATAATCTAAAACATCTTAAACAATTTATAAAATGCCCTTGAGGAATAGCCGATTAGCTCACGTAAATACTGACCTTAATCAAGAATTGCCGACTTTAGTTCTAAAGCTCTTAAAGTCGTTACTTTTCTAATAATTTTTGAAATTCGCTTTTGGAAAGTAATTCTGCGTGAATGTCGGCGAAATTTGTAGCATTCGGCCAATTTTGTATTTCAACATCTTGGATGATTTGTGCAATTTCCCGCTGATTGTCGGCATAAAATCCGTGTTGCATAGAGAACTTAATCAATTGCACAAAATTGGTGTAGGTTCCTTTGTAGAAGTTTTCGTGGCGGATGTAGCGTTTTCGGCTGTATTTGAGCTGTAGCTGAATATTGAAAAACATCAATTCAATGATTTTTTCCGGCGCCATTTCCAGCGAAATAAAGTGTTTGATGAAGTTGTTAGCCACCGTTCGGCGGAGCTTCGCACGCTTTAAAGTCTTTGGAAAATACTCGGCTTCGATCTTAACTTTCGCGGCATCGATCATTTTTTGTGTTTGAGGAGCAAATACAAAATCGAAATACACTTTTACCGGTTTGAACTTGTCGTACAACAAAGTTACCAAGTCCTCCAACGGTTCTCTTGGCATTTCGGAAATGTACTTTTTCAAAGCTCTTTTACTCATAGCAACGTTTCTATATTCCAAATATATCGTGAAAATTGAAGGATTGCTGATACCTATTCTATATTTTTGATGAAAATTTCGCAAGTGGAAAAATTAAAGCAAAAAGTACAACGCAAATTCCTTAAACCTGTCGCTAATTTTGTGAGTAAATCGACAGCGGGAAGTTTGTTTTTACTTGTAGCTACGCTAGCCGCCGTTTTTATAGCCAATAGCAGTTATGCCGATTGGTACCATCACTTCTGGAAGCAAAAATTTGGCTTTTCGTTCGACGGACAGTTGTATTTGGAAAAAGACTTACATCATTGGATAAATGATGGTTTGATGGCCATTTTTTTCTTTGTCGTTGGATTGGAACTTAAGAGAGAAATCGTTGCCGGCGAGCTATCCGAAGTAAAAAAAGCGGCACTCCCGATTTTTGCAGCTCTTGGCGGCATGTTGGTTCCAGCGGCTATTTTCTTGGTTTTCAATCACGATAATCCGCAAGCTGTTTCGGGCTGGGGAATTCCTATGGCAACCGATATTGCTTTTGCGTTGGGAATTATTTACTTCTTGGGCGATCGCATTCCCGATTCGCTGAAGGTGTTCTTGGCCGCTTTGGCTATTGCCGACGATCTTGGAGCTGTACTCGTAATTGCGTTTTTCTACACTTCTGAAATTGAATTAACTAATTTGGGCGTGGGTGCACTTTTTCTGTTAGTCTTGCTTTTAGCGAACCGTTTAGGCGTTCGAAATACCGCTTTTTACGGGATTATAGGAGTTTCAGGAGTTTGGCTCTCTTTTTTATTATCGGGAGTTCACGCGACGATTGCCGCGGTTTTAATCGCATTTACAATTCCATCTCGAACCAAAATCGAGGAAACCGAGTTTGCTGTGAAAATGAAAGAGGACTTAAGTGATTTTGAAACGGCCGAAGGCAATGAATTTCCGACACTTACCTCGGAACAACTTCATTTATTGGAACGCATGAATCGAAACATCGATGCCGCGCTCACGCCTTCGCAGAAATTAGAGTACAAACTTCACCCAATTGTTGCCTTTCTAATTTTACCCATCTTTGCTTTTGCAAATGCTGGTGTTACTGTTTCTGGAAATATAGTTGAACAATTACTGTCAAACGTGGCGTTAGGCGTGGCATTGGGTTTGGTTTTAGGAAAGGTCATCGGTGTATTTTTAACCTCTTACCTCCTACTCCGATTAAAATGGGTTCAACTGCCTGTTGGTGTCTCGTTATATCAGCTTTTTGGCGTTTCTTTTTTAGCTGCCATTGGTTTTACTATGTCGCTTTTCGTGACCGAACTGGCCTTCACAGATGCACAACTGATTACAGAAGCTAAAGTCGGCATCTTTGCAGCTTCTTTACTTGGTGGAAGTTTAGGCTACCTGCTTCTCTCTAAAAATAAGTCTAATTTAATTGTTGAATAAATCGTGTTTAAATTATTTAAATTCACAGCTTTACTGGAAGGAGTTTCGTTATTAATTTTGCTTTTTATTGCGATGCCATTAAAGTACATTTGGGGTGATCCGCTGGCTGTAAAATACGTGGGAATGGCTCACGGCTTGCTTTTTATCGCTTACGTTATTTTCGCAATCATGCTTAAAGACGAACGAAATTGGGATTTGAAGCGAACTGCGTTAATATTGCTAGCATCTGTGGTTCCGTTTGGAACTTTTTACGCTGAAAAGAAATTATTTTGATTCAAAATTATCTCAAATACTTGTACAAGCTGGTTCCTCAATTTTTGAAGGAATTAGAATTTTCGTACACACTAAACGCCTATACTTCGGTGCTGATAAACACGGCTATCATGATTGTTTTAGCTGTTGTTTTGTATCGCGTTGCCAAGTATTGTTTGGTTTATTTGATGATCGTAACGGCACGTAAAACGAAAACAAAATTCGATGATTTACTCGTGTCTAATAAAACAGCAAAGTATGCTGCACAGTTGCTTCCACTCTGGTTCATAAAGCATTCAGTACCTGTTATTTTAGTTCGTTTCGACTACTGGGAAGGAATTTTTGCCACCGTTGTCCGGGTATACATCATCATTTTGGTGCTGTACATCATCCGAACAATACTAAGCGCTTTACGCGATTATTTAAAGTCGCTTCGCAGATTTAGCGACAAACCGATAGACAGCTACTTACAAGTTATCATGATTACCCTAACAACGTACGGCGTAATCATGATAATCATGCTCATTTTCAATACAAAACCAGCAACTTTATTAACAACTTTCGGAGCTATTTCTGCGATTATTTTATTGATTTTCAAAGACACCATCTTAGGTTTTGTAGCCAGCATTCAAGTTTCAGTTAATGACATGGTTCGTATCGGCGATTGGATAACGATGACCAAATTTGGTGCCGATGGCGATGTTATTGAGATTAACCTCGCAACGGTTAAAGTGCGTAACTTCGACAATACAACAACTACAATCCCTACCTACTCGCTTATTTCAGATTCTTTTCAAAACTGGCGTGGCATGCTCGATTCGCCCGGTCGCAGAATCAAGCGCCATATTCTGATAAAGTCACACAGCATACGATTTTTAGAAGATTTAGATATCGAACGCTTGAAATCGATTCAATTGATTAAGGAATATTTAGAGACGCGATCAGCAGATATTAATAAGTTTAATGCACAACGAAATATCGATAAATCTGTTTTGATCAACGGACGCAATCTGACAAATTTTGGTGTTTTTCGTAAATATATCACACAGTATTTAAGCCATTATCCGGGGATTCAAAAAGATATGATTTTGTTGTGCCGACAGTTACAACCTACTCCTAACGGAATTCCTTTGGAGATTTACTGTTTTTCTGCCGACAAGCGTTTTGAAAATTACGAATACATTATGGCTGATATTTTCGACCATATCTTTGCCGCAGTTCCCTACTTTGATTTGGAACTTTTTGAATTTCAACAAGCTGTTGAACCAACCAATACCTAATTTACGTATCTACACTTTGAATCGAGATTAAAACACAAATATGAAACGAATTCTACTTTTTTTAATGGTCTCAGCGGCCGTTCTTGCTCAGAACAAAGGACGAGTCGAAAGGAATGTCGACCAGCTACTTGCGTCAGGAACCGTTTTCCAACAACAAAATCTTATTTCGAGTCACGATAACGATACACGAAATACTGCGCAAGTTTCAGGAGCAACGGTACTATCTATAAATTTCGAAGCGGTACAAAGTTTGCTAACTTCTCAGCCCGAGTTTATACGAATATCGCTGCCGTATCAAAATCAGATTTTGGAACTAAACCTTTATAAAGTAGAAATTAAATCTGCTGATTGCGAGGTGCTCACGCCTCAGGGATCCTTCGAAAACCTTCTTCAGTCGGCACATTATCGAGGAACTGTATCCGGATTAAACCGATCATTAGTTTCTTTGAATATTTACCCTAACCAAATAAACGGAGTCGTAGCTACTGAAAGTTTAGGTAATTTAAATCTTGGGAAATTAAAGAATAATATTTCTGCGTTTTCGCATATTCTATATTCAGATTTTAATTTAAAAAAGTCGAACACGTTTAATTGCGCTGTATTAGAAAAACCAACAGAATTAGCGGCTGAAACGAATGCAGTTGCCACTACCAGCCGTTGTGTAACGAACTATTACGAAATAGACCATGCAATATATCTCGAAAACAACAGTAGCGAAGCAGAAACCACCGCATGGATGGAATCACTTTTTAATAATGTGCAAACCATCTTTGATAACGATGAAGTAAATACTGCTTTGAAAAGTATTTTTATTTGGACCACTCCCGATGTGTATAGTGGTGAATCATCGGCTGAATATTTATATGCTTTTAATACTTTTCGGCCAACTTTTAATGGAGATGTGGGGATGCTCTTAGGAATCGATGAAGGTGCGCTTGGAGGTGTTGCAGCAACTATCAATGGTTTGTGTAACGAACAGAATTTTTCATACAGCGACGTTGATTTGTTTTTTGAAGACCTTCCCTTGTATTCGTGGCCTGTAAACGTAGTTACGCATGAATTAGGTCATTTGTTTGGTTCTCAACATACACACGGTTGCTACTGGAACGGAAACGACACACCTATCGACGGTTGTGGGACAACTTTTAGTGAATTTTTTGCAGAAGGCGACTGCGAATTTGGTGCGCTTCCTGAGCCTGGCGTTGGCGGAACCATCATGAGTTACTGCCATATTTTACCAGAAATCGGAGTGAATTTGATTAATGGTTTCGGGCCACAACCAGCTGCACGTATGCAAACGGCTATAAATAATTCGGCTTGTTTAAGTACCGATTGTATCAATACGTGTATCACATTAGTATCTAATTTAGTAGCAAATAACGTTACAGATACCACAGCCAGTTTTACATGGAACGACGAAATTCCAGAAACGAATTATGAAATCTCTGCCGGAATTTTTCCTTTCCCAGAAGATCAGATGAATTTCATACCACTTACGGGTCAGCAAGCAGCAATCGGATCTTTAATCCCAAATACCTTTTACCGCTTTTTTGTGCGTCCCGATTGTCCAGAGAATGTAACGGGTTCAGCAGCTTCGGTACTTTTTGCTACAGCTGCAAACTGGTGCGAATCTCCCATTGTTATCACCGACACAGGTGGATCTATCGGCGAATATCAAGATAACGAGCGTTGGGTGCGTCAAATCATCCCAACCACATTTGATTCGGCAATTAAAATCAATTTTACAGACTTTTACCTAGAGGAAAACTATGATTTTCTAACCATATATAACGGTATATATCCAGGTCCAGACGCAACTCTTATAGGCCAATTCACTGGTTTCGACGTTCCCGAAATGGTAACCAGTACTGCAGCGAATGGTGCTTTAACTTTAGAATTCTTCTCAGACGGTTTTATCTCCGATTTAGGCTTTACCGCAGAAGTTTCTTGCCTAACACTTGGAGTTTCTGAAAACCAATATATTGATTTACAGTATTATCCAAACCCAACAACAGATGTTTTAACGGTGCGCGCTTCAATCGACATCCAAAAAATTGAAATCTACAGTATGGATGGTAGAAAAGTAATTGACCAACAAAATAGTGGCAGCATGCTTCAAGTGAACACCGCAGCTTTAGCTCAAGGTTCCTACATCGCAAAGATTATCGGAACCGATGTTCAAACGAATTTTAAGTTTGTGAAACGCTAAGGATAGATTGATTCGATAAAAACAAAAAGAGGTGACCTAAATCACCTCTTTTTTTACGACTCTAACTGAGCCTGCTTTTTTTGTTCGCGGCGTTCCTTAATCATATTCATGCTCGCACCTCCAACCCAATAGAATACAAAACTTACGAGAAAAAACATAAGCCAGAATCCAATAGTCAAGATCGTCAAGAATACTAAGAACCCGAGATACTGCTGAAATTCAAACATAGTACCGGTATTAAGTGAATTCTTTACAAAAGTAATTTATTTTAGACTGTAATCAGATAAAATATCACTTTTTTTAAAGACTTCTAATAATTACTTTTGAACAGCTTTTTAAAAGCCAAAACAATCAGCACGAGAATAACCTAATAATTGAAAAAAATCCTAGAAAAGATGGAATATCGTATTGAAAAAGACACCATGGGCGAAGTGAAAGTTCCTGCAAACCAATACTGGGGCGCACAAACCGAACGCTCTCGCAATAATTTCAAAATTGGTGAACCTGGCTCTATGCCAAAAGAAATCATCGAAGGTTTTGCCTATTTGAAAAAAGCCGCAGCCTATGCAAATTGCGAATTAGGTGTACTTTCAACAGAAAAAAGAGATGCCATTGCACAAGTTTGCGACGAGATTCTTGCCGGAAAACTCGATGCCGAATTTCCACTTGTAATTTGGCAAACCGGCTCTGGAACCCAAAGCAACATGAACGTAAACGAAGTTATTGCAAACCGTGCTCAAGTGCTTATGGGTGGAAAAATTGGTGAAGGCGAAGCTTTCGTGAAAGCAAACGACGATGTGAATAAATCGCAGTCCAGTAACGATACCTTCCCAACCGGCATGCACATTGCTGCATATAAATCTGTTGTAAGTCGGACGCTTCCTGCCGTGAAAAAGCTCCGCGATACCTTACACGAAAAAGCTGTTGCTTACAAAAACGTGGTAAAAATTGGTCGTACGCACTTGATGGATGCTACTCCACTTACACTCGGACAAGAACTGAGCGGTTACGTAGCGCAGCTCGACTACGGAATGAAAGCGCTAGAAAACACTTTAGCTCACTTACGTGAATTGGCGCTCGGCGGAACTGCCGTAGGAACCGGACTCAATACGCCAGAGGGCTACGACGTTTTAGTTGCCGAATACATTGCAAAATTCACCGGACTTCCGTTCGTGACTGCACCTAATAAATTTGAAGCTTTAGCCTCGCACGACGCCATTGTTGAATCGCACGGTGCGCTCAAGCAATTGGCCGTTTCACTTAATAAAATAGCGAACGATATTCGTATGCTTGCTTCGGGCCCACGTTCAGGAATTGGTGAGATTTTCATTCCCGAAAACGAACCCGGATCTTCAATTATGCCAGGAAAAGTAAACCCTACACAATGCGAAGCTATGACAATGGTTTGTGCGCAAGTGATGGGCAACGACGTAGCTATTAGCGTTGGAGGTATGCAAGGTCATTACGAGCTTAACGTTTTTAAACCAGTAATGGCAGCAAACTTCTTACAATCTGCGAGATTAATTGCCGATGCCTGTCTGTCTTTCGACGAACATTGCGCCCAAGGAATCGAGCCTAATTACAAGCGAATCAAAGAATTGGTAGACAATTCGTTAATGCTTGTTACAGCGTTAAACACGAAAATTGGTTATTATAAAGCAGCTGAAATTGCGCAAACTGCACACAAAAACGGAACAACACTCAAAGAAGAAGCCGTTCGTTTAGGTTATGTTTCCGAAGCTGATTTCGATGCTTGGGTAAAACCAGAAGATATGGTTGGAAAAATCAACTAAACTTGAAAGCGGCTCTTCGGAGCCGTTTTTTGTTATACACGAGTTCAACGTGAAATTTTTAAAACCACTTTTTCTTCTTAAAATAAATTACCATTGCAACAACCGAAAATAACATAACCAACCAAACGCCCGGATAGCCGTAAACCGATTTCAACTCGGGCATGTGCTCGAAATTCATTCCATAAACGCCAACGATAAAGGTTAAAGGCATGAATATCACCGAAAAAATAGTGAGCGTTTTCATAATCTGATTCATCTTTTGCGATTGCGATGAAAAGAAAACATTTGCCGCACTTTCCAAAGTCTTATTATCGTATTCCAATTGTTCGATGATCTCCAAACATTTCTGATATAAACGCGCAAAAAAGACGTAATTCGACTTCGAAATACGCTCAAAATCATCGTCTTCGCGAATTTCTTTCAAGGTATATAACGCATCGCGCAACGGAATAATGTTGCGTTTTAAAAAGCTGGTTTCTTCTCGTAAACGCTCAATTTGTTCTAAAAATTCGGCTTTGTGATTGTTCTTGGCTTCTACCATTAACAATTCAATACGATCTTCGTAATGCTCAATCGTAATAAAGAAATTCTCAATAACGGCATCAAGCATCACATACAGCAAATAATCGTTCTTCTTTTTGCGAATAATTCCTGCTCCACTGCGGATTCGCTCACGCAAATGCGAAAAAAATGCACTTCGCTTCTCTTGAAACGAAACCAATGTATTGTCTTTTAATAGAAAACTAATTTGGTCGACATACAATTTGTTGTCGTCTCCAAGAAGAACCGACTTAATACTAAAAAACAGCACGTCGTCGAATTCATCTAAACGAGCGCGACGGTTCACATTAAGCACATCGCCCACTACATACGGATTCAGTTCGAGGATGTCGCCAATCGATTGTATGAGTTTAACATCATGTAATCCGTGGATATTCAACCACTTAATGTCGTGCTTTTCTTCCGGATCGGTCAGCTCGAATTTTATCTTTTCCAAACTCGGATTTAAATACTCTTCGTAACCTTCCGAATCGTAAACAAACAACTGAACTTCAATAGGTTCGCTCGTATGCGTTCCGGTATATTCCGCGAAATTCGGCTGAACTTTGCGTACTCGATTGTATTTGATGCGCTGCAAAACTTTTTTGAATAAAGATAGTGAGCTGTAACCGATTTCAAAACAATACGGCAAAAATCCGCTCTAGCGTTTTTCTATGCGGTTGCTTTTCTATTTCTTTGGTACTTTCGCAAGAACTGCAAACAAATAAACCGACGCATTTTCTACTCATTATGACAGCAACGAAAACCGTTTTAACGCACATCGCACAACTGCTTCAAGTACGCGAAACTCCGGAAAAACCCTTAGTAGGAACCGATTTTAACGAACTTCCATTGTTGGAAAATGCTTATTTGAAAATCTCCGACGGACGCATCGAAGCCTTCGGACACATGGAAAACCTAGGTTCAATCGAAGGTTACACGGAAATTGATTGCAGCCATCGTTTGGTTTTGCCGGCGTACATCGATTCGCATACGCATTTGGTGTATGCCGGCGATCGGACACCGGAATTTGCCAATCGAATTCAAGGTCTGACCTATGCCGAAATTGCCGAAAAAGGCGGCGGTATTTTGAATTCGGCTGCTTTATTGGCAAAAACAGATGAAGAAACTTTATTTCAAGCAGCTTACGATCGTTTGCAACAGGCCATACAATTGGGAACCGGCGCTATTGAAATAAAAACGGGTTACGGTTTATCGACCGAAGCCGAGTTGAAAATGCTGCGCGTTATCGAGCGTTTGCGTGCGGCGAGTCCGATTCCGATTAAAGCTACATATTTGGCGGCGCACGCGGTTCCCACAGCGTTTAAAAGCAATCCGGATGCGTATGTCGATTTAATCATCAACGAAACGCTGCCGCAAGTTGCTGCCTTGGAAATTGCGGAGTATATCGATGTTTTCTTGGAAACCAATTATTTCAACAGTGCGCAAACCGAACGTATTTTGGCCGCTGCGGCACAATACCAGCTAAAGCCAAAGATTCACGTTAACCAGTTTACGACCATCGGAGGCATTACAACGGCAGTAAAGCACGGCGCTTTGAGTGTCGACCATCTCGAAGTTATGGCACCCGAGGATTACGACGCGCTTGCCAACAGTAAAACGGTAGCGGTGGCGCTTCCCTCCTGCTCGTTCTTCATTCAAATTCCGTACACGCCAGTAAAAGAATTGATGCAGCGAAACATTCCGTTGGTTTTGGCAACCGATTTTAACCCGGGCACGAGTCCGAGTTTAAACATGAATTTTGTGGTAGCATTAGCCTGCATTCAAATGAAGTTAACAGCCGAGCAAGCCCTGAACGCAGCAACACTAAACGCGGCATTTGCACTCGAATTACAGCACGAATTAGGCAGCATAGCCGTAGGAAAACGCGCGCAGCTAATTGTCACCAAACCAATGCGTTCGTATTGGGAAATCCCGTATTATTTCGGCAACAACCCTATTGAGCGCGCAATTTACTAGTTTTTTTTGGGCGGCCGAGCGGGCTTTCCGTTCCAATCTGTAGCCGCTCCGTAAACTACGCCACTACAGGATTTCCACTGCAATCCCTGCCGCAGCAGCAAACCACCTGATGATGCATGGTTGGGAAGAACGCAAAAAGAAAATTTATTTCAGCAGTTTTACTAAAATTGAGCTGTAGCACTGCAATAAACTACAAGAGAACACGCGTCTACAATATGGGATACACTGTTTTCATTTTACCGTTGACAATTACAAAAATCACTTTTATACCGCTATCTGTTACTGAATGAAATTTGTTTTTTGAATCTGTAACAGCAACTTTCGAATCAAACGCTACATGTAATTCTGCCAGTAATCTTGAAGCTGTCCAATGAAATGGAAAAAGTGTTTTTGCTTTTTTTGGGGATTTCCAGCAATCTGAGTTCTTTGCCTTTACTTCAATCAGAGCTGAGACCACTCCTTGATCATTTTCTGAAATTTTCTCTAAAATTCGTATTCGATCAGGGTTGAAAAAATGCATACCAATAACTCCGTCACTTTTAAAATCACCATTTACAATATGTTCCCATGAATCAAATATTTGCTTTTCTAGTATCGTATTTTCTGGCACAACGAGCCCCCCTTTCAGATAGGCGATATACTGATTCTGAGTAATTTGATGTGCTCGTCTAGGATTTTTACTCTTTAATAATCTATAAATGTTAGAGCATTCTTTTAATGAATTGATTGAAGGAAAAGGTCCTTCTGCAGCAAGTGGAATTAAAGACAAAGGCCAAGTAGTTGGCAATCCAAAAATTCTTTCTCCTATTGTTAAACCTGCTTTTGCTGTATTGCAAGCATTTGGAATGATAATGTAACAGTAATCCATTGCTAATATTTAAAGTTAAAAATTGAACTTGCAGTTGCCGTCATTGATATCCTTGCCTTCAAACATGATTCATCACGTTAAGAGTTACACTTATTTTTTAAAATCAATAATTTTCATGTTATAGATTACGATAATCCTTTGAAAAATTTTCCCACTCACTTAGAATTCTAGCTGTATGAAACCTTACTGAAACCGAAGTCATTTCGCTATTTTTATTATTTACTCTTTTAACAACACTTAGCACTAAATTTAATTAATTTCTTTTTATATGAAACAAGATTCATAATCTTTGTTTAAAATTATAATCAAATACTTTAAAATGGTTGAAATTGTTGAAAAAAAGTTTAGCGATGTTAACACGCGAGCAATTGAGTTGAAGAAGAGTGCATAGATGAAGGTACTGTGTAAACAACTTTATAAAATTGAGTTTTTCATAATTCTAGGAGCAAGACGGCTTAGCAAATTTCATATTGCGATATGCGATATATTGATATTAAACCATTGTTTTATAATTAATTAATTTATAATATTGCATATCGCAATATGCAATATTACTATGATACAGTCAAAGAACAATCTTAAACCACAAGATGTTTTAATCTTGTTAAAAATTATTGCACTGGGAAAAAATCCGTGGTTTCATCATACTATTGCTCAAGAACTTGGAATAAGTCAGTCTGAGGTTAGTCAATCACTAAACCGCTCTAAGTATGCCGGATTAATTGATGATGGAAGAAAAAGGGTAAATAGACTGGCACTTATCGAATTTTTGCTTCACGGAATTGCTTATGCTTTTCCGCAGCAACCAGGAGCTATTGTTAGAGGAGTATTAACAGCACATGCAGCAGAGCCTTTAAATCATTTAATCCACTCAAATGAGAAATATGTCTGGCCCTATGCAAAAGGATTAGAGCGAGGGCAAGCTATCGAGCCGCTATACAGTACTGTGGTAAAAGCTACTTTAACTGATAAAGAACTATACGAGTTGCTTACCTTAGTTGATGCTATACGAGTGGGACGAATTCGAGAAAAAGAAATAGCCAAGAGTGAACTAGAAAAAAGAATTCTTAATGCATAACAAAATCATAAATCTTGCATTAGTTGCTAAAGTAGCTCAAGGATTACAAGAATTGCGAGCTAAAATGGTTTTTATTGGCGGAGCAGTTATTAGTTTATATACAGACGATCCTGCAGCGGAAGAGATTAGACCGACAACAGATATTGACTTGACTATTAACTTAGCCAATTTTAACGATTGGGCACAAATGCAAGAACGCTTGGCAGAATTAGGGTTTTACCCCGATCCGCATGGACAGTCGATATGTTCATACAAATATCAGGATATTGCTATTGATATTATGCCAGCGGAAAATAGCAGTATTGGTGTTTCAAATGTTTGGTATAAACCAGGTTTCGATTATTTAGAACAAGTGACATTAGAAGATGGAACAGAAATAAACATTTTACCTGCTCCTTATTTTCTGGCTACAAAATTAGAAGCCTACAACGATCGCGGTAAAAATGATTTCTACGGAAGTCACGATTTTGAAGATATCATCTATCTAATTGACAACAGAACAACAATAGTAGAAGAAATTTTAGCTGCTGATGTTATTGTGAGAAACTACATAAAAGACGAATTATCAGTTATAAAAAATCATCCGCAAGCCGATGAAATTTTGGCTATGCATATTCATCCCTTAATAAGAAGTGAACGTTTTGAAATACTGCTCGAGAAAATAGAGCAAATAATAAAGTAGCAAATACGAACCGTAAAAAACAACTCTCGTGGCCTTGGGTGGGTCCCTTAGCGATTGGACGAAAACCCTTGCCGTGTGCAAGGCGTTGCAAAAACCGGTTGAAAACGGCTGATAAGCCCGTTTGAAACCGTGATTTTGCCGACTTGTGCTGGCAAGGTTGTAGGGAAAGCGCGACGGCGCCGGAGGTACGACCCGCCGGAAGGGCCAAATAAGAAAACTCGAAAAACTATCCTACTCGCGCACCAATTCGGCTAATGCTTTCTAATACATAATCGTGCATAACTTCCTTATAATCAAGATGTGTGACCATGCGCAGTTTGTTGTTACCCATGCTGCTGATGTAAATTTTGCGCTCTTTTAAACGCTGTATCAAAGCCGCTTCGTTTAAACCAGGTTGCAAAGAAAAAATAACAATATTGGTTTCGACAGGCTCAACGCGCGCCACCCACGACATTTGCGACAAAATAGCGCCCAACTCCTTAGCTCTGCGGTGATCTTCGGCCAAACGCCCGACGTGATTATCGAGTGCATAAATGGCTGCAGCTGCCAAATAGCCCGCCTGACGCATGCCGCCGCCAAGCACTTTTCGGATACGCAACGCCTTGTGAATCAGCGCCGCATCGCCCACCAAAGCCGAACCGATTGGCGCACCCAAACCTTTTGAAAAACAAACGGAAATCGTATCGAAATACGCACCAAAACTCAATGGTTGCTGCTGTTTAGCCACCAAAGCGTTCCAGATTCGGGCACCATCGAGATGAAACTTTAATTGATTTTGCCGGCAAACGTTGGCAATGGCAGCAAGTTCGGTCAACTCGTAGCAGGCGCCGCCGCCTTTATTCGTCGTGTTTTCAACGCAAACCAAACTTGTAAGCGGACTGTGGTAAAACTCAGGATCGGTTATAGCGGCCTGCACTTGATCGGCTCTAATCTTCCCGCAATCGCCGTCGATTAACGCACACGAAACACCGCTGTTAAAAGCAACGCCGCCGGCTTCGTAATTAAAAACGTGCGCATACTTATCGCAAATTAGCTGGTCGCCCGGTTGCGTATGCAATTTAATAGCTGTTTGATTGGCCATAGTACCCGACGGGAAAAACAAGGCAGCTTCTTTACCAAATAAGGCGGCCACTTTTCGCTCCAATTCGTTCACCGTTGGATCTTGTTTGTACACATCGTCGCCCACGGGTGCTTGAAACATCGCACGGAGCATTTCCTGTGTTGGTTTAGTTACCGTATCGCTAATTAAGTTTATTTCCATTTGTAGGCAAAGAAGTCTTACTTTTGAGCACGCAAAATTAGACTTATTTATGACAAATACCGAACAGATTAAGGGTATTGTAGAGCGCCTTGGTGCGCTGAGGAGGTATCTTTGACATAGATGCCAAGCTTATCGAAATAGCCAACGACGAAGAAAAGACCTTGGCGCCCGATTTTTGGAACCAACCCAAACAAGCAGAAGCATTTGTTAAAACACTGCGTTCTAAAAAACATTGGGTAGACGACTACAAAAAAGCCGAGAATTTAACCGAGGAGTTGCAATTGGCATTGGAATTTTTCCGCGAAGGCGAACTTACCGAAGAAGAACTCGACACGGCGTTTGATGCTGCAAATTCACACATAGAAGCCATTGAATTCCGCAATATGTTGTCGGACGAAGGCGATGCTATGAGTGCCGTTTTACAAATTACCGCAGGTGCAGGCGGAACAGAATCGTGCGATTGGGCAGCTATGCTCATGCGAATGTACTTGATGTGGGGCGAGAAAAACGGTTACAAAGTGAAAGAACTAAACTTTCAAGCTGGCGAAGTTGCTGGAATTAAAACCGTTACGCTTGAGTTTGAAGGCGATTATTCGTTTGGGTATCTGAAAGGCGAAAACGGCGTGCATCGATTAGTGCGCATTTCTCCGTTTGATAGCAATGCCAAGCGGCATACATCGTTTGTTTCGGTGTACGTGTATCCGCTGGCAGATGATACGATAGAAATCGAAATTTCACCCGCCGATATTAGCTGGGAAACCATGCGTTCAAGCGGTGCGGGCGGTCAAAACGTAAACAAAGTTGAAACGGCCGTGCGATTGCGCCACCATCCTACGGGTATCATCATTGAGAATTCGGAAACGCGTTCGCAGCTCGACAATAAAACCAAAGCCATGCAATTGCTGAAATCGCAGTTGTATGAAATTGAATTAAAGAAAAAGCAGGCCTTACGCGATGAAATTGAAGCCAAAAAGATGAAAATTGAGTGGGGTTCGCAGATTCGAAATTACGTCATGCATCCGTATAAACTGGTTAAGGACGTGCGAACACAATTTGAAACATCGGACGTGGATGGCGTTATGAACGGCGAAATTGATGCGTTTCTGAAAGCGTATCTGATGCTCATG
This sequence comes from Flavobacterium aurantiibacter, assembly GCF_002251775.1. GTDB lineage: Bacteria > Bacteroidota > Bacteroidia > Flavobacteriales > Flavobacteriaceae > Flavobacterium > Flavobacterium aurantiibacter. The sequence continues at coordinate 15,698 of NZ_NOXX01000201.1, read as the reverse complement.
GGTCAGAAAGAAGAAGAAGCGTAAAAAACGCTTAGGTTTATCATAAAAAAAGCTGTATTCAAACGAGTACAGCTTTTTTTTTGCGAGCGTTTTATTCGTATAGTTTATTGTGTTTTTCCCAATCTTCTCGAGAAAGTCGAAACTCCAGATTAACGGGATTGTCGCTCGTTGATTCGAATTCGGATTCGCCAAACAATTTCGCTCCTAATTTGAGTACTGCTTTTTGTGAACGGAAATTATATTTGCCGACATGAAAAATTATGTGTTCGATGTCTAACGAAAAAGCATGATTAATCATTAGTTGTTTGATTGCACGATTGTAAACACCACCCCAATAATCGACTGCAAGAAATGTGTATCCGATAGCGATGCTTTTAAAAAATTGGTTGTGCTGGTAAAAACGGGATGAACCGATAATTTTGGAAGTTATTCGATCTCGAATTACGTAGGCAGCAGCGGCGTTTTGCGCGCTGTGAAAGTACTTTCGGAAAACTTCAATTTCGTGTCTATTTTTTTCTGGGTGTTGTTCCCAAATGCGGTAATCAGAAGCAACGCTGTACAGTTCATCGAAATGTTCAGGCACAAGTAATTCCAGACGAACTAAATCATTTTTAAGGTCGTTTGATCTGAAGGGCATAAATTATTTTGTAAAAAGGCCTAGGGTACCTCCTACCCAATCTTTGTCTTTGTTAAACTTCACTCCAATCATTTCTCCTCTACTTAGTCGAACCAAATTGCAAAGCAGTGTAGGTCGGTCTGCTCCGTTTGGCCACAAACAAAGTACTCTAATTTCAGCTTTTACCAAGCCGTCGGGCGATTGCACTACAGGTTTGTAATGCACTTTTTTCTGCAAAATATATAAATCTTTATCGACAACTGCGTCGATATCTGCTTTCGTTACGTGAAAAACAACTCCAGAGCCGCTAAACGAGAAAAGTGGTTTTAGTACGTAATTTTCTAAATCGGCTGGTATTTCTTCAATCTCGCTTAGCAATTGTGTATCAATAAAATACGTTCCTTTAAGATACGGCAATATGAACTTGCTAATTCGAAAGAACCAATTTGGATGTCCGGCCCATTCCACAGCTAAATCTTCTGTAAATGAAAAGTTTAGTTTTAAATCGGTGCGAACATCGAGCTCGTCAAAAATCACGCGATTGTAGATACGCTTTATCGGTTTTAAATCGCCGTTTTCATTGTAATACAGCTGATTTCCTTGTTTGATAACCTCAGTCACACAAAGAATCTTTATACCGAATTGCCGCGCACAATAGTAGAAATCGATTTTGGTATTTTGCTTTTCTGGTTCGATTTCTAAAAGCACTACTTCTTCGGGAGCGTGATTCCCTAGAATAACCTTTCCAAAAATTTCGTAGTACTCTTCGTTACTAATGTTATTAAAAAACGGTGTTAGTTCCGATAAAAATGGATATACGCTTTTGAATTTTTCGAAGATTTCGATTTGGAAATTAAAAAGCGACGGAAATCCTTGCACTTCAATAAGTTTTGGAACTACAGCTCCGTTTTCTTCACAAATTCCAAAATCGATTGCTAAAAACTCGGTGTGCTCGGTTTCGTTTGGCACTTCTTTGTTGAGTTCTAGCGCACGTTGCGTTTGTGTTTTGAAATCCGGATTTTTTATAAAGTCGATGACTTGTTCGCAAGCATCTATGAGTTGCTTTTTCAGAGATTCGTCGACGAATAAAGGAGTTTCCGCCATCCGAAACGTAGGCATATAGTCGAAATCGGCAGCTACAGCTTGTTTGAAAGCGTCGTACTTTTCGGTTGAAAAAGCCTCGTTAAAGCGTTTTCTGTAGTCTGTAATCATGGTGCTTACTAATTAGATTGTATTTTTTTGTGTGTAAGCAAGTGATTGATAGCTGTTCGAAGAAAGTTTGGGATAAAGGTTTCGTTGGTGCGATACACCTTTTCGTCGTCAAGCAAATCTTCTAACATATTTCTAAATTTTCTTCTGCCTTTCATGGCTTTAATGCGCTCGCGTTTTTTCTCGTCGCGCAAATTAGCTATGAAGCTTATTGGGTCGGCTTCGGGGTGAAATTGCGTTCCAATAGCGTATTCTGAGAATCGAACAGCCATAATTGCGCGTTCGTACTGCACGTGATCACGGATTTTTTCCAACGATAAGATTTGCGCGCCGTGTTTTTTGAAAACGCTCAGCTTAGGTTGAACCACCTGATAATCGCGCGAATCGACTGCATAGTATGGATCGTCTAGACCTTCAAAAATCGGGTCGTCAAATCCTTCTTTAGTTTTGTGCACGGTCATTACACCGAATGACGTATCATTTCGTTTCGTTATTTCCGCAAGTCCAAAGTGTTTACAAGCCATTTGGAAGGAATGACAAATAAAAAGAATATGCTTTTTTATTGGTTTTTCCTTATTCCACAGCATTAACTCATCGATAAATTTGAAATACTGTGCATCCCAAACGCCATCACCTTCCAAGGGATTTCCCGGTCCGCCAGTCGAAATATAAATATCGTATTCGGCTAAAGCGGGAAACTCAGCTTTTCCTCTTACATTAAAAACCTTGAAGCTAACTAACTGATTGAATCTGTTTATGATATCTATGATGCAGCGCATGCCTTGATTGGGCTCGCCGTCGTACATATCGAGTATAGCAATTTTAATTTCTTGATTCATTTGTGTTGTGTCAGATTGCAAATATAAGGCAGGAAATTGTTAAAGTCCCTTCGTAAATTCGGCAGTTATGAAATCTACTACTTTCGTTAAATCTTGCGTTTGATTAAAAACAGCCAATTGCTTGTCGGCTCCTGTACCTTCAGCCATCATGCGGTGCACGTACTCGATTTGTTTTCTGCTGCCAAGCTCATCTACAACATCTTCCACAAAATCAAGCAGTTCTAAAATCAAAGCTTTTGTTTCAACTTCTTGTTTCAAACCAAAATCGATCATGCAGTTTTCGATTCCATAACGCGCAGCACGGAATTTATTCTCTTTGATTAGCGCCAATCGATAAATGTTGAAACTGGTGTTTTGTACAGTTAATTTATACAACTTAGCGACTATCGCCTGAATAATGGCTACTAAACACATAGTCTCATCGACTGTTAGCGACATATCGCAGATTCGGAATTCGATGGTGTTGTAAAACGGATGTAAACGTAAATCCCACCAAATTTTCTTTGGATTATCGATACAGTTTGTCTTTACTAGCGTGTCGAGATAATTGTCGTAAGCGGAAACTGAATCGAAATATTCGGGTAAACCTGTTCTCGGAAACTTATCGAAAACCTTGGTTCTAAACGATTTATATCCGGTTTGTCGGCCTTCCCAAAACGGCGAATTCGTTGAAAGTGCAAAAATGTGTGGTAAGAAATAGCAGGCTTGATTCATCAATTGCATACCGATTTCGCGATTTTCGATTCCCACATGACAATGCATTCCAAAAATGAGGTTGGAACGCGCTGCGTCTTGCAATTCATTGACAATGTTGTGATAGCGCGGATCGTCGGTGATGGGTTGATCTTGCCAACGCGAAAACGGATGTGTTCCCGCACCGCCGACAACCAAATTTTGTTTATCGGCTAATTCGACAATTTTGGAACGCAGAAACTTAATTTCCGATTCGGCTTCGGCCACGTTATTGCAAATGTTGGTACCAACTTCCACAACGCTTTGATGCATCTCGGCTTTTACCTGCTCGTTAAGAATAATCTTGGCGCCGTCGACAATCTTCGACAAGTGTGAACGTAAATCCCGCGTTTGCGGATCAATTATCTGGTATTCCTCCTCTACTCCTAAAGTAAAAGTGGGTAGTTTGGTTTTCATGTGTTTTTGGATCTGACGTTAAACATCATTTAGAGCGGAAGTGCGGAAGATTGCTTGATAAAGTCGCCCCAACGCAAATTCATTTGACCCGATTTGTGTTTTTTAGCAAATCCAATGGCCATTTTGGCGGCTTCTTCAACAACCCAATCAAAATTCTCTCTTCCTACCGAAGTTAATTCGGCATCCGGTGCTGGGTTACCAAAGTCGATTGCATACGGAATTCCATCGCGTACAGCAAACTCTACCGTATTGAAATCGTATCCCAAGCCGTTGCACAAACGCAAAGTGTAATCTTTAATCGTAGCCAACAATTTCTTGTCGGTTACCGGATTATCAACCACATAGCGCAAATGATGCGGGTTTCTTGGCTCGTAAGGCATGATACGTACCGCTTTTCTGCCTAAGCAATACACGCGGAAATACGAATCGAACACAATTTCTTCTTGTAAAAGCATTACTAATTGGCCTGTTTCCCGGTGCTTTTGCCAGAATTCATCGCGATTTTCAAGACGATATACATTCTTCCATCCGCCGCCAGCATACGGTTTCATATACGCTGGAAAGCCTACGTAATCGAACATGCCTTCCCAATCGAGTGGATATGCGAGGTTTCGGAACGACTTAGCCGTAGTGTCGGTTGGATGTTCTGCCGAAGGTAAAATAACGGTTTTAGGAAGCGGAACTCCCAATGTATCAGCCAAACAGTTGTTGAAAAACTTATCGTCGGCACTCCACCAAAACGGATTGTTAATAACGTTCGTTCCTGTTAATGCCGCGTTTTTGAGGAATGCGCGATAAAAAGGAACGTCTTGCGAAATACGATCGATGATCACCGCGTATTCGTGCGGACGATTTTGAATCACTTTATCGATGCTTACCGCCTCGGCGATGATGCCTTTTTCATTTTTTTCGTTTACACGTTCGATAAAAGCGGCTGGAAAAGTGTCTTCCATGCCAAATAGAATACCAATCTTTTTCATATTTAGTGCTTTGTTAGTTTAGAAGAATTTAATTCGTGATAAGTAGTGTGGAAACATTTCGCGCCAAACGGGCCAATCGTGTTCGCGATCTTGGCGGATATCCAACCAATGATCAACTGATTTACCAGCAAGTACGCGACTTAATTTGAGGTTTGCATCGAAACAGATGTCCCAATTACTGGTTCCTAAAATGATGTCCATATTCCAAAGTTCGTGATCGTTTAAACCGTGTAGGTAATCTTCCGGACTGTTGTAGAACACATCGTCGTTATGGAAACCGTTCATAAAGCTTTTGATGCTGAATGCGCCGCTCATCGAAAACATGTGGCTGACGTATCCTGGATGGCGAAAAGCGAAATTGGCGGCATGATAACCCCCGAAGCTACAGCCGGCAACAGCGACTTTATGTGAATACGTATTATGACGCACGCGTTCTACGATTTCGTGGCAAATCATTTTGTCGTACCAAACATGATTTTGAATGCGGTGTGCGGGATGAATGTTTTTGTTGTAAAAGCTGTCTTTATCGATACTATCTGGACAAAAAATTTGGATTAATCCTTGTTCGAGATACCATTGTGCCGATCCGATTAATCCTTGATCGCGGTTTTCGTGGAAGCTTCCCATCGAAGTTGGAAACAAAATAACTGGATAACCCGCGTGGCCAAATACCAGCATTTCGATTTCGCGACTTAAATTGGGAGAATACCACTTAAAATATTCTTCTTTCATAGTTTGTGATTCGTTCTAGACAAGTTTAATCAATTCAATCGAAAAAAAGCGCACAACTACTTATTATTATCAGATTATCTATAAAAAGCCTAGCAAATTCGAAATATATTAAGGAAGTCAATAAAAAATATGCAACTGCCAAAAGATATGCAGTTGCGTCGCCTTTCCATTGCCTGAAAATGCTGCGTTTGGCAACGATTTTTTAGTCTAAAACGCGGTTTGCAAGTCGAAAAGCTGCACTTGATTCTTTAAACGTTCAATTAACATTCCCATCATTCTTTTGTTTAGTGCAGAAGAATTTTTGATGTAGGATTCAAATTCTGCTTCGGTAAAAAGAGCAATCACCATTCCTTTTAACGCATTTCTGAATTTGATATCACGTTGAATGCTGTGTTCGATAAATTGTAGTTTTTTTTCCACCGAAAGTTGCGCAAATTCAACCTTACTTTTAGCGATATAGTTTTTGAAAACTGCTATAAACAAATTGTTTTGTAGTTTGAGAATTGGTCGTAAGGTGGCGTTCTGAAAAATCTCATCGGCCGACGAATTAGGCTGAATACTTCCGAGCGTCGGACCGCGGAAATCGGTTAGAAATTGATCCCTGGCTTCCATCTTTTTCTTTTAAAATTACGAAAGAAGCCGTTGCACATTTCACTGCTGTTCAGATGTTTTAAACATCTTATTAACCAAATTAACGAACAATGAGCTTTACCAAAGATGCTCCTTTGACGGGTTGAACCGATTTGGTGTTTTTAGGAATGGAAACTGATTTCTCCTTCGATTCAACTTCTAGCAATACTAATTTATTATCGACGAGAACTGGAACACGAAGTACAAAATCGGCAGGAACGTTTAGCCAGCGGTATTTAAGTTTTGATTTTTCGATTTTAACTTCCAATTTAGGAATTTCTGTCGTTCGAAGATAAATATCGAACACTGGTTTAAGATTTGAAGCAGTTTCTCGAGTCCAGAAGTCTTCAATTTCAGCAGAAGTTACGATTTGCTTTTGGTACGTGAGGCACATTTTTTTGAGTGCTTCCTTAAACTTTGCATCATCGTTCATGTGATTTCGAATCGTTTGAATGATGTTCGCTCCTTTAAAATACATATCACCCGAACCTTCTTCATTAATGCCGTAACGACCAATAATTGGAATATCGTTTCCTATGAGATCTTTAATTCCGTCTAAATATTGATATGCTGCATCTTTTCCTTCGGCACACTCCAAATAAACAATTTCGCTGTAAGTTGTAAAACCTTCGTGCACCCACATATCGGCAATGTCTTTTGTGGTGATGCTGTTTCCAAACCACTCGTGTCCAGCTTCATGCACCAAAATAAAATCAAACAACATACCGGCACCTGATCGCGACAAATCGTTACCCGCATATCCTTTTGAATAGCGATTTCCGTAAGCAACAGCACTCTGATGTTCCATACCTAAATAAGGAGCTTCCACCAATTTGAATCCGTCTTTACTAAACGGGTATTCGCCAAAAGCCGCATTAAAACAATCGAGCATTTTAATAGTTTCGTTTTTAAATTGCGAGAATTTCGAAGCGTTCTCTTCCAACATCCAAAAATCTAAATCCAAACCTTTGTGTACTTCCTCAAAGCGCTGAAATTTCCCCAAATAAAACGTGATATTATAGGCATTTATCGGTTCAGTTACACGCCAATGCCAAACGGTATGCCCGTTTTTAAGCTGACTATTGGAAATCAACCGGCCATTTGATACCAAAGGTAGATTTTCGGAAGTCGACATTTGGAAATCGACACCAAAATCAGGTTCGTCGGACTGAGAATCTTTGCACGGAAACCAAGCGCTAGCGCCCAAACCTTGCACAGCAACGCCGACAAAAGGGGCTCCGGACTTACTTTTTCTAAAAACCAAACCACCGTCCCAAGGCGCATTTCTGGCAACAATCGGATTTCCGTGATAATACACCTCAATTTCGCGCTCTTCAATTGCAGACGAAACGGGAATCGTAACAAAAACGGCGCCTTCGATACGTTTATAAGTACATTTTTGTTTATTGAGAATGATGGAATCTAGAACAAGATTTTCAGCTAAATCAATTTGAATTTCAGGAGTTTGCGCTTGTACTTTGGCTCGAATAGCATTGAAACCCGAAACCGATTTGCTAGGTACGTCTAAATGTATGTTCAAATCATAGTGCAAAACATCATAATTTAAACGTTCGGGTCGCAAACCACCTTTCAATGAATCTTTTTTCGTTTGCGAAAAGCCCGATAATGCGCTGAGGAGTACAGCAAAAACTACTAATCTCATCTGTTCAATTTAATCAATTCTAGAGCCTTTTCCATTTCCACATCGCGTTTAGCAATAAGATCTTCTTCGGTAATTTTAGTTTCGTAATCCGGAAAAATACCGCGACCTTCCTCGGCTGTTTTGTAGGTAGGAACAATCTTCATCAAACCTAAACGCAAATTAATTTCTGAATTTTTCAAACGAACAAGTGGCATTCGTCCAGCAACAGTGCCGTTGTAAGCACCACCAGTTTCTTGACCGATGAAAACCGCTCGTTTACTGCCTTTTAAATTAGATGATATAATGCAGGAAGCAGAAAAACTACCGCCGTTTATCAATACATAAACCGTTCCATCAAAAGCCGTGGCTCTCGGTTTTCTTTTCTTGTGTTCCGGACCTCGATAGTAATACTTGCCGTCGGAACCTTTTCGTACTTTGAAGAAGTTATACGTATAGTAGAACGGTGCACCGATTAAAGCAAGCGTTTTCTGAAGCAGATTTCCTCCTTTAAAATAATCGGCTTTGAAAAGCGAAGTTTTTCCAGCAACTTCCGTTCGGTCGCAAAAAACGTATGGTTCTTTTGAAAGATACGAATACAGATAGCCAATTTCTGAAAGTCGGCCGCCGGGATTGTCTCGCAAATCGATGATCAGATTCTTTATTTTTTTCTGTTTTAAAGCAATAAAAGCGTCTTTGTAAAAATCCTCATACTTCCCGATCGAGAAGCCTCGAATTTTCATCACGGCCGTAGTCGAATCGGTTGTTACGATTGAAAAAGAACGGTTGTAGGTTTCCGTGACCGGATTGTACCCGTAATACCTATTTTTTCGGTGTTTTTCTTTGAGTTCTTTCTTACGCTCCTTTTTCGAAATTTTAGTTTCAGTTGTTTTCTCTTCTTTTGCTGCTTTAGCTTCGCGAATGAGAACTTTTTGGAATACGCTGTCGCGGAAACTTAAAGTATAAGTAACGCTGTCTTGTAAACCGTGTTCCACAGTGTAGTACGTGGAAAATAGATTCCCAAACCGCTCATCGATAAATGTTCTGTTGTAACCATCGGAAGTGTACAAACGCGAATATTTCGCATATAAATCAGCAACACTTTCCTTATTGATAGCCAAAACGCGCGTTCCGATTGCTATTGTCGAGTCTTTAGAGGCGTTTTTTGTGATGAATAATTTCCCGTCCAGCCATTGAAATTCCAATTGAGAAAACGGCCCTTTACCTTTTGAATTGAGAATCTTGGTTTCAACTTTTGAAAGTCTTTTTCTAGGAGGCACCACCGACAAATGTCCTTGACGAATTGAATTTACTACGGGCGCCAGTTGCGTGTAAAACTCGTACGGTTTCATAGGTTTAGAAAGCGTATTGGTAAAACTGTCTATTTTGAATTTAAAATCGCTTTCGCTGATGTACCAATCTAAATCAGCTTGATACTTTTTCAAATTTCTATAGGCTTTTTTAACGTCAGCTTTCAGTTCGTTTGGCTGAATATCAGTACTTATTTTGGCGTTGTATTGTTGCGTACTTCCACAACTAGCTAGCAGTACTGCCGCAGCAAATAAAATTCGCTTCATAAACTCTCTTAGGTTTGAATAACACCCAGATTAAACTTTTTCTCGATCGGTGCGTTGTTTGCTGCTTCGATTCCCATCGAAATCCAAGTTCGTGTGTCGAGCGGATCTATAATTGCATCGGTCCACAAACGTGCAGCAGCGTAGTATGGCGAAACTTGCTTGTCGTACTTCGATTTTATCTTTTCAAACAAAGCTTGTTCTTTTTCGGCATCAACAATTTCACCTTTCGCTTTAAGCGCAGCCGCTTCAATTTGCATCAGCACTTTCGCAGCTTGTGTTCCGCCCATTACCGCTAATTCGGCACTTGGCCACGCAAAGATTAAGCGCGGATCATACGCTTTTCCGCACATAGCATAATTTCCAGCGCCGTAACTATTTCCAACGATAACCGTAAATTTAGGAACCACTGAGTTCGAAACGGCATTTACCATTTTTGCTCCGTCTTTGATGATGCCGCCGTGTTCCGATTTGCTTCCCACCATAAAACCCGTCACATCTTGAACAAAAACCAATGGAATTTTCTTCTGATTGCAATTTGCAATAAATCGTGTTGCTTTATCTGCCGAGTCGGAATAAATGACGCCTCCAAACTGCATTTCGCCTTTTTTAGATTTAACGACTTTGCGTTGGTTGGCAACAATTCCAACAGCCCAACCGTCGATACGAGCGTAAGCTGTGATGATCGATTGTCCGTAACCTTCTTTATAAAAATCCAATTCCGAATTGTCGACCAATCGTTCTAATATACTCACCATATCGTACTGATCGGATCTGGATTTGGGAAGAATTCCGTAAATCTCTTTTGGATCGGCTTTTGGTGGAGCGCTTTTCTCGCGATTAAATCCGGCTTTTTCGAAATCGCCGATTTTGGAAACGATTCGTTTGATTCGATTTAAGGCATCGTGATCGTCTTTCGCCTTGAAATCCGTTACGCCCGAAATTTCACAGTGTGTTGTCGCGCCACCAAGCGTTTCATTATCGATATTTTCGCCAATAGCAGCTTTTACCAGGTAACTTCCCGCGAGAAAAATACTTCCTGTTTTATCAACAATTAGAGCTTCGTCCGACATAATCGGTAGATATGCACCTCCCGCGACGCAACTTCCCATAACAGCGGCAATTTGCGTAATTCCCATGCTACTCATAATCGCGTTATTTCTGAAAATGCGTCCGAAATGTTCTTTATCAGGGAAAATTTCATCTTGTAGAGGCAAGTAAACACCAGCAGAATCGACTAAATATATAATTGGAAGTCGATTTTCCATTGCAATTTCTTGTGCGCGTAGGTTCTTTTTGCCGGTAATCGGAAACCATGCACCCGCTTTTACGGTGGCGTCGTTCGCAACAACTATGCACAGTTTTCCGGATACATAGCCGATTTTAATAACCACACCTCCGCTCGGACAACCTCCGTGTTCTTCGTACATTTCATCGCCAACAAAAGCACCAATTTCAATGCTGTTTGTTTTATCATCTAACAGATAATCAATGCGTTCGCGAGCAGTTAATTTTCCTTCGCCGTGTAATTTTTCAATGCGTTTCTGGCCGCCGCCGAGCTTAACTTTTGCGTACTTTTGTTTGAGTTCGGAAAGTAAAAGTCTGTTGTAATCTTCGTTTTTATTGAAGGTTAAATCCATACGTTAACTGCTAGTTTAGTGTTCGCTAATTTATGTAATTCGGGAATGTTTCTGGAAGATTTTTGAATTAGACGTTCAACTAATCTAAAGTTAATAGATTAGTTAACGTTAACTTAACATGACAGCGATACTTTTGCAGCCGTAAAACATGCCTTATCATGACCGTAAACAATTTCTTTCAATTTTTAGTTCCTAAGGACAAGAAGTTTTTCCCGCTTTTTGAGCAAGCAACCGCAAACCTGATTCTAATGGCTTCAGCCTTGCATGAAGTGGTTAACCTCCCTCCTTCTGAACGCGTTACTGTTTATCAAAAAATTGAGGAGTTCGAACAAGTAGCAGAAGACATTACACGACAAGTAAACCTTGAGTTAAGTCGCAATTTTATCACTCCGTTTGATCGTGAAGATATTTATGCTCTGATTACTGCCATAGACAACATCACTGGAAATTTATACGGCGCGGCGAGCAGAATGCGTTTGTATCACGTAGATAAAATCACAAAATCGATTCGTAAATTAACCGAAATCAATTTAGAAGCTTGCCAAAGCATCGATTATGCGGTTCAAGAATTGCGCGATTTAAAGAAAATCAAACGCATTACTGATGCTTGTTTGAAAATTCAAAAACTAGAAAATAAGTCGGATGCCGTTTACGATAAAGCTGTGGCCGATTTATTTGAGAATGAAAACGACGCGAAGAACATCATTAAATACAAAGAAGTTCTTTCGGTTTTGGAATCGGCTGCTGATAAGTGTAAGAGTGTCGCCAGCGTTCTAGAAGGTATTGCCGTTAAACATTCGTAATTAAAGCGCAATGACATTACTCATTATCATTATCGCATTAGCGCTTGTTTTTGATTACATCAATGGTTTTCACGATGCGGCAAATTCGATTGCAACTGTTGTAGCAACTAAAGTACTTTCACCTTTTCAAGCCGTGCTTTGGGCTGCGTTCTTCAACTTTTTAGCCTACTGGGTTTTTGGCTTTGGCGTTGCAGATACGGTTGCTAAAACTGCACACACGATGGAAATCGACTTAGTGGTTATCCTTGCGGGTGTAATTGCTGCGATTATTTGGAACTTGTTTACGTGGTGGCAAGGAATTCCCTCCAGTTCATCGCATACCTTAATTGGTGGTTTCGCGGGATCGGCGATTGCTCATGCAGGATTCGATGTCGTAAACTGGTATGTTCCCGCTAAAGATGGCGGACTACCTTCAGGCGTAGCAATCGTAATCGCTTTCATCGTTCTAGCGCCTTTTGTAGGTGCTTTAGCTTCATACTTAATCAGCGTTTGGTTGCTTCACGCCTCTCGAAAATCAATTTGGCCCAAACTGTTTACAGCCGGTATTATAATTCTAACCGTTTGGTTCATTTCCACACAATTACATTATTACGAAAAGATAAAAGAACCGCGATTTGAATCGGAGTTTTGGAGTGTTGTTTTCGAATCTCACAACATCAAATGGTTTCTCATTGGATTTATAATTCTTACTCTTGCCATTTTTGCCTTGGTTTTTAGTTCGTTGAGCAATTCAAGAGCTGAAGTAATTTTGAAGCGTACGCAACTTATATCTTCCGCGGCATTTAGTTTAGGCCATGGTGGAAACGACTCTCAAAAAGTAATGGGTATCATTGCAGCTGCGGTTGCCGTGTACATAAATACAAGTGGCAGTGCACAAGCGGCTATGCCGGAATGGCTAGATGTAGTGTTACCAAAAGACGATACACCCGGAAAAATGCCAGAATGGATTCCGCTTGCTTGTTACAGTGCGATTGCGCTTGGTACACTTAGCGGCGGTTGGAAAATCGTAAAAACCATGGGGTCGAAAATCACGAAAGTAACCGCCTTTGAAGGAGTTGCTGCTGAATCGGCCGGTGCATTAACGCTTTACTTTACGGAACATTTAAAGATTCCTGTTTCAACAACACATACGATAACCGGATCGATTATTGGTGTAGGTTTAACGAAACGTATTTCGGCAGTACGCTGGGGTGTCACCGTGAGTTTAGTCTGGGCGTGGGTCTTAACCATTCCGATTTCGGCGATTTTAGCTGCTTTGATCTACTGGATCTTAAAAATATTTATCTAAAACATATTTAGTCATATCAACATTGAAAAATTCGCTCCTTGTGGGCGAATTTTTTGTTTTTAGTACGTTTAAAAAAAGTATTGGCGAGACTCGGAATTTTATCAGATTTCAACGATTTTTGTTACTGTCTGGTTACATTCGCTTATGCAAACAACTCAGGAACTCGCGGCAAATTATTTTCATGCCTGGTTGCGGCAAGATGCAGCAGCTGCATATTCTTTTTTGCACAACGATTTCAAATACTGGGAAATCATTGCAGGTGAAATGAATCGTTCGGATTTTTTCAGATTCCTAAATACGTGGTTTAACAAGCCTACAGAAATGTTTTTTACGTATGATTTTCTAGATGCGGGAATCGATTATGCCGTGGTGCGCTATTACTCGTATTTCAATTATCCAGGCAACGGTTTTCGCATAAAATTAGAGGTAATTTCTGAGCTATTCTTCCACAAAGACAAAATCATAAGTCAAAACGATTCGATTGATCTTTACCAATTCTCACGTCAAGCCTACGGAATATTTGGATTCATTTTCGGTCACAGTTTGTTCATGCACAAAATGTTAGCACGACAAATGCGTTATCCCGTGTGGTTGGGCAATCCAAAAATGGATGCTGAAAATCCGCTATCTAAAAAGCTGTTTTTTCGAAGTTCCGAAGTACGTCGGATAACTCCCACGAAAAAGTAGATCGGAAGTTTAGAAAACCCGATTTTACCTCCAAAGGCGAATCGAAATTATTGTCATACAACGCTCCTGTTCCTAAACCTTGTGGGATGATATTTTTATGATTAGCAGTAAATTGCGCTATCGCATTTAAACCAATACTACTCTCTAAAGCCGAAGTAATCCACCAACCTATTTGTCTGTTTTCACAAGCTAAAATCCATTGCTGGGTGGCTTCCCAACCACCTAAAAAGCTGGGTTTAAAAATGGCGTACTGCGGCGCAATAAAGTCGAGAACTTCGTTGGTGTTTTGCAAACCAATCAACTCTTCATCAAGTGCAATCGGGAGAATATTTTTGCTACACAGTTTTCGCATTTCCTCCCACTGCCCTGCTTTTATGGGTTGCTCGATGCTGTGGATATCAAACTTAGCGAGTTCGTTTAATTTAAATGTCGCTTCTTCCTTACTGAAAGCGCCGTTGGCATCTACGCGGATTTCGAGCGTGTCTTTCGAGAACGCAGCGCGAATTTCCTTGAGGATAGCTAGTTCACTGTCGAAATCCAAGGCTCCCACTTTTAATTTCAAACAACTAAAGCCGGCGTTTAGTTTTGCTGCCACTTCAGCTTTCATCTGGTCGGCACTACCCATCCAAATCAAACCATTTATCGGAATTCCAGCCGTTCCTCTTGAGAAATCGTTGTTGAAAAGCAAAAAAGGATTCTCGGCTCTGAGTGATTTTTCGGCGATTTCAAATCCGAATTTTATCGACGGCCAATCATTCAAATCCAAATCCGAAATAGCTGTTCCTGAGTTCACTAAATCACAAAATTCGTTGAGTTTCGAAACATAATTTGGTCGATCGTCGTAACTCAATCCACGTAGCAGTCCGCACTCGCCTATTCCCGATTTCTCGCCATCAGAAATCACAATAAAATGCGATTCTTTCTGCAGCAAAACACCACGCGATGTACCTGCGGGTTTTATAAAATTCAAAAAATACGGATAAGCTCGAGCAGTAACGGCCATAACAAGTATATACGCACAAAAATACGTATTGCTTACCGAAGTTAAAGCGGTAATTTCACTTCACTTCGATTATTCACGGTGGAATTGATTACATAACTTGACTTCGAGATAAAAATCGAAGTTAGAAATCATTTACAATAGTTGGTTTATACCAAGTGGATCTTTAAAGTAGGCTAAAGAAAAATGCGTTAAGGTGTTCAAGTACGGTTTCAGATTCGTTTTATTTGGGCAGCATTTCCGGCTTTCGGCTGTATCTTTTAATTCCGCTTCGCTCCATTAAAAGGATGCCGCCTCTATCCGGGCTGCGAAAATCGTTACCTACAACTGCACCACCGATTTTGACGAGATCGCCACTTCACGTATCTTTTTTGGGAAGCTAGTCCCGATAGCTATCGGGATCGCGACGTTCACCAATTTACGTTTCATTTTACCTCATTAACCCGCTAATCGTGAGAGCCTGAGCTTGTCGAAAGATGGTANGCCTCTATCCGGGCTGCGAAAATCGTTACCTACAACTGCACCACCGATTTTGACGAGATCGCCACTTCACGTATCTTTTTTGGGAAGCTAGTCCCGATAGCTATCGGGATCGCGACGTTCACCAATTTACGTTTCATTTTACCTCATTAACCCGCTAATCGTGAGAGCCTGAGCTTGTCGAAAGATGGTACGATTTTTTGGTGGCTTGACACGTTCTGTGTTTTCCTCAACGGTACCCTATTGCGCAATATTCTATGAGGTTCAGTGTTTTTTGTGCGCTTAAAAAGCTGGTAAGTGAGCGGCTCGAAGGCAAACATGGTGTACATTGTGATAAACTTCGTGAAACATTGTGCTCCTCAAATCTTTTCATCTCGTAATTTCGATATCTCAAAATTGTATCAAAAATGCGGTTTTTCCGTAAAATTTATT
>NZ_NOXX01000212.1 GCF_002251775.1 Flavobacterium aurantiibacter | reverse complement strand
TATTGATTTTTAATCAATTATGTTTTTTGTCGTGTACTAAAAAAAAAATTAAATTATACTTTCGTTCAGCCAACTTTTTAGCCATTTCGTAACCAATTCCCGAGCTTGCGCCAGTAATTAAGATGTAGTTTTCCATATTTCTTCCTGTTATTTGATTTTTGTCCACACTTCTGTTCGCCCGAAAAGTGAAATACCAACAAAGCCTCGAACATTTATTTTATTAGTTTCTTTTTGTGTGATTTTACAAGAATAGGTTTTCCCTTCTCTTGGGTCGTAAATAGTTCCATCCTCCCAAGTGTCGTCACCATCAAAGACAAAATTTTTCAAAATGGTTAACCCGATAAGCTCTCTATTGCGCAGCTTACTATCTGGGTTTTTAGTGTCTTTTGTTTGATCGCCGGTGCCCCAAATGATTTTCCCGAAGTATTTATCACCTTGTTTAAATATCTGAAATTTCGCATCCTTTTTTTCATTGATCCATTCTCCAAGAATGGCATCAGCTTTCGATTGTGCCGCCGCGGTACTTCCCGAACCGATTATTAAAAGCAGCAGTAAAAAAACTTTCTTCATTTCTATAAGTATTTAATTTTTAATTATTTATATTTTCGGAGGAATTAGTTTATACATTACTGGAGTAACAATTCTCGATAAGATGGTAGAGCTTATTAAACCTCCGATTAATACAAGTGCAAGCGGAGATATTTGAGGATTAGGATTCATTGCAAGTGGAATTAAACCTCCTATTGCAGTTAGCGAGGTAAGTACAACAGGCAAAAAGCGTATTTCACCTGCTTTTTCGATGGCTTCTTCCAAAGGAACTCCTTCCAGTCGCAGCTGATTGGTGAAATCGACCAATAAAATGGAGTTTTTTACCTCTATCCCCGCCAATCCAATAAAGCCAACAATAGCAATAAACGACATCGGATTATCAGAAAGCCAAAGCATAGAAACGCCACCGATTACCCCTAAAGGAATTACAGATAGTACTATAAGGATTCCTTTGAAGGTTTTAAATTGTAAGATTAGTACTGCGATGAATAAGAAAACAGTTAGAATAATAATTGTGATAAAATTGCCGCCAAAGGCATCGCCTTCACTTTCTGCTTCCCCAGATAATTTGTAATAGTAGCCCTTAGGCATTTTCAATTGATCTAACTTTGGTACGATATCTTTTAATACATCATTTGCCAGTATTCCGTCTCTCGTAGATGCGGTAATCTTTATAAAGCGGTTTTTATCAAAATGGTTGATGTTATTTGGCGATGTTACAAATTCAGTATTTGCGATTTGTTTTAACGGAATTGGTGTTCCAACGGCATTGTTAACATATAAGTTTGTTAATGCAGCGAGCGTTGTCTTATCGCTCTTAGGAATAGTTAATTCCATTTCAAAATCATCTCCCTCTTCATCAGTATAAGTTCCAATCGAGATTCCCGCAACTGCTAATCGTATTGTCTTGTCGATATCAGCTGTTAAAACTCCGAGAGTTCTAGCTTTCTCACGATTGATGTTAACTTTCAAATCTGTTTTCAGCGTGTTTAAATCGTTGTTTACGTAAATGGCGCCGGAATTTGACTTAACGATTTTTTCCACATCAAACGACAATCTTCTTAAAGTATCTAGATTGTCTCCGAAGACTCGAATTGAAATCGGAGCTTCGATGGGCGGACCTTGTTCAAAGTCTTTAATTTCGATTTTTGCAAATGGAAAATCTTTGAATTGTTTCCGTAGTTTTTCAATCAGTGCGATTTTATTCTGAGGTTGCGCATTATCTGCTAGTTGAATAAAAATTTGCGAAAAATCGTTTTTTTCTTCCTTTTGGGGTACGTTGTAATAAATTTGAGGATTTCCTTTTCCAATATTTGATGTAAAAAACTTTATCTCGTGATTTTTAGCAATTTGAGTTTCTATTAACGAGGTTATTTTTTTACTTTCCGCTAAACTTGTTTGTAACGGCATTCTAATGTTTACTAAGAATATAGGTTTTTCTGAGGAAGGGAACAGTTTAAATCCAATTACAGGGAAAAGAGCTAGAGAACCAATAAAAAGTGCTAAAGTAATTACTAAGGTGATCAGCGGCTTAGCCAAGGCTTTATGCATTAATCGCGTGTAGGTTCTGCTGATAAATTTCTGTAGATACTGAAGAAATATGTTACCCGCCGCGTCGTGATGTTCTTTTAAAATCCGGCTTGATAAAAATGGAACTAAAGTTAGTGACACTATCATAGATGCCAGAATTGTGCAGATGACGGCCATTGGTAATCCTCTGATAAACTCACCCGGCCCAGCAGGTAAAAACACTAGGGGTAAAAACGAAATTACCAGTGTTGCAGTGCACCCGATAACAGCCAAGGTAATTTGTTTCGTTGCTTTCAAGGCAGCTTCCCTTTTTGTGTGTCCTTCTCTCAACCAGCGTTCAATGTTTTCAACCACAACAATACTGTCGTCAACTAAGAGACCTAGCGAAACCACAAGTCCGACTATGCTTAACTGATTTAGTGAGAATCCAAACGCATTTAATCCGATTAAGCCCAAGGCTAATGATAACGGAATAGCAATCATTACTATTACTGATGCTCGAGTTCCGAGAGGTAAAAGTGTTATAAGTACTAAGCCCAGTGCTATGACAAAATCGATTCCTAATCCGGAGAGACGTAAGGCTACGTTATCCGCTTGATCAAAATTTTTGATTAACGCAATGTTGGTTGGAAGCAATTTCTCAAAATCGTTGATGATCGGCAACGATTTTTTTTGAGTACTGCTAATATTGGCTCCAACCTTTTGAGCTGCAGAAACTAAAACACAGCGATGTCCGTTTAATCGGGTAATGTGTTTCTCTTCCTGCAGCTTATAATCGACTTGCGCCACTTCTTTTAGCGTAGTGATTTTGCCGTTACCGTTGTAAACTACTGTGTTTTTGATATCGTTGATATCTGTAAACTTGCCGCTTGTTTTTACATTAAACGTTTTGTTACCTGCATCTAAGTTTCCGCCAGGAATGTTTAAGGCCTCGCTTTGTAAACTTCCGATGACAACGTTTAATGGAATTTTTAGCTCGGCGAGTTTGTCGAGTTTTAAATCGATTCTAATGGTTTCTTCTGGCGCACCAGAGACTTTAACTTTCTTTAGTTCTTTAACTTTTTCTAATTTTTCTTTTAAATCATCGCCGTATTTTTTTAAGTCGCTGTAAGAAGCATTTTCAGAAAGTAGCGCAATCTGAAAAATGTTTACATCGGAAGGATCAACTTTTCGGATTTCAATTTTCTGTAGGTCTTCAGGCAATTCACTTCGTAAGTTATTAACCTCTCTAATAACTTCTTGATACTTGTTATCGACATCTTCTCCATATTTAAAGTCGACTTGTATTACAGCTAAACCATCTTCAATCGACGTGACAATTTTATCGACGTTATCGAGCTCATATAATTTATTTTCAATCGGTTTTACCACTAATTCTTCCATATCCTTCGGACTCGTACCGGGATAAATCACTACAATAGGATAGGAGGGAGGGTTAATTTGCGGATCCTCTGCTCGTGGCATAGTAAATAGCGTTACAAAACCAACAACTGCTATCATTACAAAAACCACGATAGTAAAAGGATAGTTTTTAATTGTAAAATTGGTAAGGCTCATTTTATTTAATGATTTTTATTTTAGACTGTTCATTCAAGAATGGAGAATTAGCAGTGATAATGCTTGAAATGCCTTCCAATCCTTTGGCAACGATCACTTCTTTTTCGTTAAAGCTTTCTATCTCTATGGGAATCTTTTTTACCGTTGAATCTGAGGTAGGAACAAATACATACGCGTTTTTTCCATTGGCTTCAATTACAGCATTGTAAGGAATAATATTGGTTGATTTATTTCGAGCAACATCAATAGTTACTTTGCCGAACATCCCAACGGCAAAATCTTTTGTAGCATTTTTAACTTTAATTTCGATTTGAAATGTTCCTGAGCCGCTGTCGATAGCTCTACTTTTTAGGGAAACTGTACCCGAGTAGAGTTTTCCATTAACTTCAATTTTACAACTATTTCCTTCGGTGATTAACGACCAATCGCTTTCAGAAACTCCAATTTTAACAATCCAATTTTTTTGATCTGTGTTTTCATTGATTGCCAATACAGGAAAGCCACCTTGAATAATTTCTCCCTCGTTGGCTATTTTTTTTGTAACAAATCCCGACGATGAAGCAAGAATGTATGCGTACTTTTTATTGAAGGTTGCCTGCTCTAAGGTTTTTTCAGCGATCTCTAGTACTGTTTTTGAATTTTGCAGCTGTTCTAAAGTCGATACACTATCCTTGTATAAGTTGTAAACCCTTGCATAGTCTCTTTTGCTTTTTTCGTAGCCCAGTTTAGCTTGTGAAACCTGTGCGTCGATTTCAGTTAATTTTAGTGTGGCTAGTAACTGTCCTTTGGTAAAAGATTGTCCTTCTTTTACAAAAATGCGGTCAACTACGCCACCTATTTTAAACGCTAGTTTATTTTCATTTTCAGTTGAAATAAAGCCAGTTGCGATAACATTTTCATTGCTTTTTGAAGTTTTTAGATTAATTATTTTTACGGGTATAACCTCGTTGGTTTCGGCTGTTTTTTTTGCATCAGTGCACGACAGTACAGCGATTATCGGCACCACTAACAATAAATTAGGTATTCTCATTCTAGTAGTTTTTAAAAGTTAAAAGTATAAGTAGCATTAGCCCGTTCTAATTCGGCGTAAGCAATCCAGGTTTCATAAAGTGCTATGTTTGAGTTAAGGAGGGCATTTATATACTGGTTTTGAGCATCTAAAAGTTCAATGTAGAGCGCTTGTCCTTCTTTGTACAATCGCGAAACATCATCATTGTATTTTTTTGCAGCGATGTTTTGACTCTTCTCCGATTTATAGATTTCTAGTTTTGAGAGCAGATTATTCTTGCTTATTTCATATTGGAGCAGTAGCTGCTGCTTTACATTTTCGGTTTGGGAATTGATGCTTTTCGCTTCCTCCTCAATTTGTTTTAGCTTGTACTTATTTTTATTTCCAGAGAAAATGTTCCACTCTAAAGCAATTCCCCCAAAATAATAGCGAGACTGCTTAGTAACTTCAAAATCAAAATCTTGGTAACCAATGTCTATGAATCCGCTTAGCTTCGGAAACCATGCAGATTGTGTAAGTTTTGATACCGAAGTATTTATTTCGGCAGCTTTTTGAAGTTGAGTAAACTCTTCTCTTTTTTGAGTGTTTTCAGAATTAAAATCAGTGGGAATTGCCGAAAGGCTGATGTCGATTTCAATTCCGGTATCTAATTTTTGATTGATTAGAAAATTGAAATACGCTTGCGCATTCTTGCTATTTTGATTGGCTTCTACTAACCTGGCTTCAATACGTTTTACCTCATTATCACTTCGTAAGACGGCAGTGCGATTTATTTTTTGATTCGTAAAAAGCGATTGATTTACCCTTTGGTTTTCTTTAGCGAGTTTCAAAGCAGTTTCATAAATGGTTATGGCTTCTTTCGACTGCATGTATTTGAAATATGCAATTTTGATATCTTTTACCAACTCTCTTTTATAAATGTCGACTTCAACTTGACGAAGTTGATTTTGATACCTTTTGATCCGCTTGTTGTAAATGATCTCGTAATTCAGTAGCGGAACAGTGGTGTGAATTTTTGCATCATAGAAATTATTCGGATTGATAAGTACCGACTGATTTTCTAATCTTGGAAAAACGCTGGAATTGGTTAATTGGTTTAAAGTATTATACACCGGATTTAGTAGATCACCGATAGGAATATCAATGGTTCTTCCTCCGGCGGCAACTGTATAATTGGCATTAAAAGAGGTAGTTGGATAAAAAAGACTATTGGCTTCTTTCAACGCCCAGATGCTTTTATTGATGTTGAAATTATGTTGTTTGACAACTTCATTGTTCTCAAGACCGATTTTTATGTAGTCTTCTAATAATTTATTTTGAGAATATCCGAGCAACCCAAAGCAAAACACTAGATAAATTTTAAATACACACTTCATTGTACGATGTTTATATTATGAACATTGTTCAAATTATTAGACAAAAAAACTATAACTTTTCTAAGATTTTTAAAAACTCTTTGTATCCATCATATAAAATGGTGTCTGGATTATCAAATTTTACACCCTTTGTGCGGTTCCGAATTTCCAAACAACACATCCCGTGAACTAAACTCCATATAATAAAAGATAAGGGTTCTAATGAATGTCCGCTGAAATGTCCGTTTTCCATACATTGTGCAACCGTATTTTTTAGCGCTCCAAATGCGTTAGTACCTTCGTTCCAGTCTTCTTTTTCAGAACTTTCAATAGATTCCATGGGTGCTTTAACGTTAAACATCAAGTCATACATTTCTTGATTTTCTAAAGCAAACTTCATATAAGTAATCCCCATCTTTTTCAATCGATCCAAAGGATCTTCGATACTAAATAGCTCCTGAAAATAGCCACCCAATTCTTGGAATCCAATGGAGTGTAAATCGTGGAGTATGGCATTCTTATCCTTAAAATACACATAAACTGTTCCTACGCTATAATCGATCTCGTCCGCTATATTTCGTATAGTGATTTGTTCAATTCCCTTTTCAATGAAGAGCTTCTTCGCACCATTTAGAATGAGCATTCGAAGTGCCTCTTTCTCTCTAGCTTTTCGATCGGCGATGGTCATGGTACAAAAGTAAAATTATTTTTTGAACAACGTTCATTTTTTTGAAATTTTGTCTGATTTTTAAAGTTCTTGGCTAATCGTTTTCGTTTTAGCTCTAAAAAACAGTAAGTTAATGGCTAATTTCTAAGTGTGCAGTTTTAATTCAATCGCAAACTACGTACACCGACATCACCCATTTTTCTTTGGGAATAGGGAATGTTTTTAAAATTGATTTTATAGTTGAAGCAGCAATTCCGAAGCGTTTAGATATTGCTCTCAAACAAGTTTGCCGCTGCCAAACTGCATAAAAAAAGTGTCCTTCTAAATTTGGGAGCTATTGCAAACAAAAGCAAAACTCGTAATTAGAAAATTCTTGTAATTAATTGAACTGTAGCATTTTCTTTCGCAGCGACTAGCTGCAACAATGCTTCATTAAAAATACTACTTTTTTGTGTTCGTTTTTCAGTGAGGTATCGTTTTATGATTGGATACTGGGAGGAATTTTGTTAAACTCGGTCGTCTGATTATCAATCATCTTTGTCTTGCGCTTTTAGCGATGATTTGTATTTGCTTGCACGTTGCTCGAAGATCATCTAGTTACAATTTTTGACCTTCGGTGGTGACTTAAATTTTTAGGTTACTTACGGCTAAGTTGGCTGTTGCTGCCGCAATTTTTCGATTTTCGTAATTAAAAATTTCTGCTTGGATATTGATGATCGTTTTACCCAGTTTAACAACTTCTGTTCTCACCCGAACTGTCTCGCCCTCGCGAGCGGCGCTGAAAAAGTCGATGTTCAAGTTTATGGTCGGGTAGAAGTGCTCTAATCCCAAGACATAGAAATTTACGCCAATACAGTCGTCGATCATTCCCGCCATAACACCACCGTGTAGCATACCAACGGGGTTGGTCATTTCTTTCCGAACAATAAATTCAAATGCAACGCTACTTTCACTCGCAGCGATTACCTTTCCTTGCAACCACTTTGCAAAAGGCGCCGGACTCCCTTCGAAAATGCGTCCTTCAAAACTTTTTAGAAATTCTAATCTTTGATTTTTCATTATGATGAACTTTTTTGTGTTTGATCAATAGTTGTTGAAAACGACAAAAAATCCACTCCAGAAGAGCAGATTTTTGTTTTTATGAATCAGCAGATGTTCAGCTTACGTTTTTGCTTTCGTTAGCTGGGATAACATGCTTTTTTCAAATAATTTTGGAGCGTAATTCTGAAGGAAGACGATAGTCCCCGACATTTTACCTACCAGATTCTTCAACGGCGGTTGTTTGGAATCGATTATTTTATGAATGAGTCGTGTTACACGAGTCGGATTCTCTGCGTTTTTAATGCCGTCGTTGGTGAAGGCGATCCATTTTTCACGATAGCCGTCGTAGTCGGAAATTGATTTATTTATGGCAACAGCGTTTTCTCCGATATTTGTTCGAAACCAACTAGGTTCTACCAAACTTACCTGAACGTTAAAGGGCATCAATTCGAATCTAAGCGCCTTAAAGTAGCCTTCCACCGCATGTTTTGAAGCTGAGTAATACGACAAATTTGGCGGTCCGATCAAACCAACAATCGAACTCACAGTAATAATGTGGCCGTATTTTTGATTTCTAAAGTGGGGAAGTAACGCATTAGTGATTTTAACTGTTCCCCAAAAATTGGTTTCGAACTGTTGTTTTCCTTGCTCAATAGGGGTTTCCTCGGCCATTCCGGTAAGTAAACAACCGGCATTGTTTATGAGTACATCAACGCGAGAAACTAATTTAAACAGTTCGTTGGTGAATTGTTTGATCGAGTTGTCGTCCGTAATATCGAGCTTGATAAGTTTGAAAGGTACATCGGACTCGTATGATTGCGGTTTTCTACTTGTACCAATAACAGTAAATCCTTTGCGGTGAAGCTCTGAAGCAAGCTGTAATCCAAATCCTGAAGAGGCACCAGTTATGACGATTGTTTTGCTCATAGTTTAGATGTATTTCTAATTTTCTTGATTAAGAAAAGTATTTATGTAGGAAGCCGACAATTCCGGGTACTGAAACTGTGGTGCATGACCTGCGGCTGGAAAAATGATGTGCTGTACCGTTGGAGCATTTTTAAGTAAGGGAAACCAGTTTTCCGTAGCAAATGATACATCATGGTCGCCTGATAAAACTAAAATCGGAGTTTTTAGTTGGGCATATCCCGCTCTAAAATGGTCTTTATCTTCCAGAATGGCAGTATTCGAAGCAAAATAACGCTGAAAAACCTCTTGTGTGGCTGGTACTTTAGACCAATCGGTATGTTGCATGATTCTCCCCATTGATTCTTGAGCAGCCGCGCGACTTTTATCCGAGTTTGGTTCAAAGAAAAGAACTACAGCATCTTCAAAATCGTTTACTGGTTTTAGCGCTCTCTCGAGGAAAATAGGTTCGAACGGCACTTCGGTTTTTCCCATCGGATTGGTTCCGATCAGTACTGTTTTTAGCACGCGTTTGGGATACATAAACGTGGCGTACTGAGCGACCCAACCACCGTACGACCAGCCCATGACGTGAAATTTATCAATCTTTAAATAGTCGGCAAGTTTAACCACTTCAGCAGCAACATCTTTGATGTCTAATGGTAATTCGCCTTCCGAATAACCTATACCTGCGTAATCGAAAGTAATGATGCTGTTGTTTAGTACACGACAAAAAACATAATTGATTAAAAATCTNTACCAAACATACAACTAGGTGACTACGTAACAACAACAGCTACATTAGTTGCCGAAAACGACGTAAACCCGACCGACAACATCAGCACTTTAACGCAGATGGTAATGGGCTCGTACGATCCCAACGACATAAGCGAAAAACACGGACCCGAAGTGGTATTCGCAACTTGGCCAAGTGGCGAAGAACTCGAATACACCATACGATTTGAGAACACTGGAAACGGTCCCGCCGAAACGGTCCGACTTGAAAATACCTTACCAACTAATGTCGATGCCCTTTCGTTTACACCAATCGATGCAAGTCACCGATACCAGTTACAACAAAATGGCAATCAAATAACGGTTGTTTTTAATAACATCGATTTACCGCCATCACAAGAAAATACCAACATTGGGCATGGGTATTTTAAGTATAAAGTATCGCCAACAGCAGGATTTCAAGTAGGTACTGTAATTGAAAATAGAGCCGAAATCTACTTCGATTTCAATCCGGCGATTGTTACGCCTGTGTGGACGACCACTTTTGTCGAGCAATTAAGTGTCGACGAGACTCAACCTATAGTGCAATTTTACACCAATCCAGTTACCGATGTTTTCGAGCTTACTTTAACAAATCCAGAAACAAAAATCGATGCTCAGGTGTACGATTTACTCGGCAAGAAAGTGAGCAGTACGCAATCGGTAAACGGAAAACTACACATTCAAGCGCACGCTTGGCCTAGCGGCATCTACATTCTCAAACTCTCAACGCCTACCGGAACGCTAAACTATAAATTGGTAAAGAGGTAAACTGACGAATTTGGGCACATCCCGCCGCAAAAAAATTGGTGGAAATACCACTGCGGCAGGTCGGGCTTTTCACTGCAAGGCGCAGTTGCTACAAGCGTTTCAACCGCGCGCCCTTACGGCTTCCTTCGGTCGCCGCAACGGCACGGTTTTTCAATCGCTTTTAGCAACTACGGCTTTCCTTTGCAATCCCTTGTGCAACATACGTTACCCAAAAGACGTTTTTGAATTACGATTTTTCGCGTTACGGATAGAGCCAAATAGCCCGCAGCGACGAGGCACGTCTCCGATAACGACCGTGAGCGAGGACTATGGGCGAAAGCCGGACTTGCCGAAATGTGCGCCGCAGCTTTAGCGGAGGCGGACATTTTGGCGAGGAACGCCCAAAAAAACTAAGGATACATTGAAAACCTAATACTTTTACTTATCAGCTGCGACAATTCGTGCAGTACGTTTGATGGAAAAGTAGGCAACCAAAGTGCTCAACAACATAAGAAAACCTCCTAAAACGAAGGGAGCACCCGCAAATTGAAAAGGCGCGCCGTCGTGTGTGAAGAAATAAAAAGTAGATGCCATTAATGGCGGTCCGATGATCGAACTGGCGCTCATTAAACTAGTAAGCGTTCCTTGAATTTCGCCTTGTTCGTTGGCAGGAACCTGACCTGATACCACAGCTTGTAAGGCCGGACCAGCAATTCCGCCCAAACAATACGGGATAAGAAAGGCAAACATCATCCAACTTTCGGTGGCCAATGCAAACAAAAACATCCCGAACGTATACAAAAACAAGCCTAAATAAATACTGCGCTCATTGCCTAACTTCGGGTTGATCCAACGTATTAATCCGCCTTGAACGATGGCTACCAATAGCCCTACCATACCTAGCGACAAGCCCACCATTTTTTCGCTCCAACCAAATTTATAAATCGTGAAGAAACTCCAATTGCTGTGCACGGCGTGTGAACCCACATAAAGCAAGAAAATGGCTAGTATTAACCCAATTAGTTTGGGATAACGCTTTAAATTGAGAAACGCACCGGCCGGATTGGCTCGTTTCCATTCGAAGTTTCGACGATTCGCGGGTTTTAGCGATTCGGGTAAGATAAAATAACCGTATAAAAAGTTGAGCATACACAATACGCCGGCCGCATAAAACGGTACGCGAGAACCAAACTGACCGAGTAAGCCCCCAATAACGGGTCCGATGATAAAACCGAGTCCGAATGCAGCGCCGATCATCCCAAAATTCTTTGCTCTGTTTTCAGGCGTACTCACATCGGCAATATAGGCTGAAGCGGTTGTGATACTGGCTCCGGTAACTCCAGCCAAAATCCGACCAATAAAAAGCCAAGTGATGTTTGGCGCGAGCGAGAGCAACAGATAATCGAGCGAGAAGCCAAAAAGCGAGATGAGTATAATTGGTCGTCGGCCGTACTTATCACTCAAATTTCCAATGAGTGGTGCAAACAAAAACTGTGTTATGGCGTAGGCAAACGTAAGCCAACCGCCGTATTTAGAAGCCTCGGAAATATCGCCATTAATTAATTCACCGATAAGCTTTGGTATAACGGGAATAATAATTCCCCAACCGGTGATGTCGATGAGCATGGTAATGAATATAAATCCAATTGCTGCACTTTTCGAAGATGATTTCATAGCAAAACTTTTCCAGATTTACAGCTTTTCGCAGTTGTTGCAAACGCCAGCACAAAGAAAAGCTTTATTTGCGAAGCGCGTAAAATTGCTGCGTTTTTAACCATTGTTGGACGAGAACTTCTTGATGCTCTCGGCAATAGTAAGGGCATCGATACCTGCTAATTTGCGCAACTCCGGTATGCTGCCGTGTTCGATAAATACATCGGGAATTCCAATGATTTGTGTGCGGCCTTGGAAGTTCAACTCGCTCAAAAGTTCGAGTACCGCCGAACCAAAACCACCAGCAGCAACGCCGTCTTCAACGGTAATGATTACTTCAAATTGTGCGGCCACCGATTCAATCGCGTTGCGGTCGAGCGGTTTTACAAACGGAAAATGTACGTGTGCTATCGGTACATTATCGAGCTGTTGAAAAGCTGATTCGACTTCATGAAAAATGGTTCCGGTCGAAAATACTGCTATACGTTTTCCGTGGCGTACTTGTTTTGCTTTTCCGATTTCCATGCGTTCGAAAGCAAGCGGTGCACGCCATTCGGGAATAAAGCCTCGTGCTCTGGGGTAGCGAATCGCGAACGGTTGTGACGTATGCACGGCAGTAAACAAGAGTTGTTGTAAATCGATTTCATCTTTAGGTGCCGCGACAATTACGTTCGGAACGGTTCGCAACATCGCTAGGTCGAAAATTCCGTGATGTGTTGCGCCGTCTTCGCCCACCAAACCGGCGCGATCGATACAGAAAACGACCGGTAAATTTTGAATGGCTACATCGTGAATTAGCTGATCATAAGCTCGTTGTAAGAATGTCGAGTAAATGCAACAAAGTACTTTAACGCCTTCGCAAGCAAATCCGGCAGCGAGCGTTACCGCGTGTTGTTCGGCGATTCCGACATCGATGACATTTTCGGGAAAGCGATCGATCACAGCTTTCAATCCGCTGCCCGAGGGCATTGCAGGAGTTATGGCAATTATATCTTTATGTTGTTCGAGCAGTGCTAATACGGTAGTTCCAAAAACGTCTTGGAACTTTAACGGCAGGTGCGATTCGTCTTTTTCGTACACTTTTCCGGTCAGGTAATCGAATTTTCCTGGCGCATGGTACAAAACCTGATTCAGTTCGGCTGGTTTGAGTCCTTTTCCTTTGGTAGTTCGCACGTGCAGTAAACGAACGCCCGATTTCTGCTTTTGTGCCCGGAGTTCCGAAACCAATTGCGGTAAATCGTGTCCGTCAATCGGGCCAAAATAGGCGATGTTCAGGTTTTGAAACAGATTTTGTACGGTTTGATTGTTTTGATCGAGTGAGGTCAAATAGTGCTTGAGTGCACCGACACTCGGATCGATTCCGATACTGTTGTCGTTTAAAACGATTAGCAAATTAGCGTTGGTTTCTCCGGCGTGATTCAAGGCTTCAAAAGCCATACCGGCGGCTATAGATGCATCGCCGATAACAGCGATGTGTTGGCGGCTGAACTTTTTTTGCTGTTGTGCGGCTAAAGCCATTCCGAGCGCTGCGGAAATGGCGGTAGATGAATGTCCGGTGCCAAACGCATCGAATTCGCTTTCCGAACGTTTCGGGAAACCAGAGATGCCGCCAAGTTTACGATTGGTGTGAAATTGCGCTAAACGACCGGTAAGCATTTTATGTCCGTAAGCTTGATGCCCCACGTCCCAGATTAGTCGGTCGTTAGGCGTATCGAAAACATAGTGCAGTGCCACGGTAAGATCGACCACACCTAAGCTTGCGCCTAAATGACCTTCGTTTGCAGCTACGATTTTGATTATGCGATCGCGTAAATCCTGTGCTATTTCGGGCAAACGTTCAACGGCTACGGCTCGCAAATCGGCTAAGGATGTCAACGAATCTAGAAAAGGTACATTCATTTTTCAAAGGTAAAAATCTGCCTTCGAAAAAGTTGCTTTGCTGTGGTGTATTATTCCTAGAAAAATGTCGGTGAATTTAGTTTCGACTCGCTATCAGGTTTCGTTGATTAAAAGCTATTGTTAAAACAGAACGGATTGGGGCAACGTTTTCGGGTGAGCGATAGCAGTGGTATCCTTTTTGGCGCCGCAGGATTTCCACGACAGTTCTGGTCCGTAAGATACAGCGGAACACGTGACGGCTGGCACCTCTTTTGCGTAGCGATGACTCGTTTGCCGGCGCGCCCAAAAAAGTAAGAGCCGCAAATTCGATACGATTTTTAATCCGCGAAATAGCGTCGGTAATTAGGTTTGGTGAATTTCGACGTCGTAGTTGAGCATGTTGCGATTTAAAGACGCTAATGTCGATTTCGAAACAAAAATGTTCTTAAATAAACGCCAGTTCCAGCGGTTTCTTCCTTGCCACTGCGCAAAACCTTCGTTGCGCCAATCGAAGTCGTCTTTCCAAAAGAAATCGGGACCAACGTAACAATACGTGTACGGCATTAAGTACGAACTGTCGTTATTGCCCGCAACCTTTAAACTCTGGTTTTCGTTTCGCTTTACCGAGGCCGGAAACAACAAAGTAATGTTTCGTTTTATCGCTTCTTCTTGAAAATTCGCCACCAGATCCGGATACTGATCCTCGATGCTTTTCAAACTAAAATTCTGGTAAGCAGACTCGCCGATTTTATCTACAGGTCGCAGTTGAATTACGTCGATATTATACTTGCCGCAGCGCTCGAAAAACGAACGCAACTCACCAAAATTGTCGGAATTAAACGTATAGTTTATGCGAAGTTTTACCTGAGGAAATTGCTGTTTTACGGCGGTAATTTCGCTCAGTGTTTCGTGAAATTTTTCGAACTGCGCCAAACCCATGAATTTCTCGTAGGTTTCTTTATGAACGCCGTGCATCGATAAAATAAATTCATCTAAACCCGCCGAAACCAAATCAAAAATTTGCTTTTTGTCTAACAAATTCCCGTTTGTAACCATGCTGATAAAGGGCACTTTTTTCTCTTTTGCGAGTTCAACGAGTCGTACATTATCTTTAAAGAGCGTGGGTTCGGCCGCACAGCCAATTTGCAATTTCAATGCATATTTAAAAATCACTTCAGAAATCCGCGCCAAATCGTCTTTCTTCATAATGCCTTTCATCTTCTTGCGAACAAATTCGGCATCGGTGAAATAGCACATGGTACAACGCAAATTACAAGCTAAAACCGGGTCGAGCTGTATCGACAAATGTCGTTTGCCCGAAACCGACAACAGCCACAATCCCAGAAATTTCAGACGGTGACTCTTAATTCGGCTGTTTAAGCGCAGTAATTTGTATACATCCATTGTTAATCGACGTTTTCGAGCTTAAATAACTTGTCGGACAAGCGAATTCTAAAGCCGGTTTTTACACTAATTTCGGCTGGAGCCGTTGCCACCGTTGCAGGTTGGTCGTTTACATAAAGTTCGGAAATCTGTACTTCCTGTTCGCCGGTGGTTGGACCGGAAATTAAAACGGTATCGCCAACGTTAACCTCGCCTTGTAACAATCTAAATCTTCCGATGCTAGCTTTCGGAAAATAATGCGTTGCTTTTCCGATTTTGACCCGACGTACTTTCGGAATGGCTACTTTTTTGGCTTCGTCGATGGGTGCTTTGGCTAAGACTTGTGTTTTTGCCGGCGCTTTGTACACCAATTTATCGGATTTTCCTTTTTTGAAAATCTTATTTC
This sequence comes from Flavobacterium aurantiibacter, assembly GCF_002251775.1. Taxonomy (GTDB): domain Bacteria; phylum Bacteroidota; class Bacteroidia; order Flavobacteriales; family Flavobacteriaceae; genus Flavobacterium; species Flavobacterium aurantiibacter. The sequence continues at coordinate 3,131 of NZ_NOXX01000212.1, read as the reverse complement.
CATTCATAATGCCGCTGCGGAGTTTTCGCTGTTCGGCTTCCGGCAATTGAATGATTTCCAGACACTCGGCGGAGCAGGTGTTTTGCATTTTCTCCTTACAGCTGTCGCATTGTATAAACAGCAAATGGCAGCCTTCGTTGGCGCAATTGGTATGATTGTCGCAAGGTGCACCGCATTGGTGGCATTGCGCGATAATGTCGTCGGTAATGCGTTCGCCTAAACGATGATCGAACACGAAGTTTTTTCCAATAAACTTGCTTTCCAAACCTTCGGCTTTTACTTGGCGTGTGTATTCAATGATCCCGCCTTCAAGCTGGTACACATTCTTAAAACCTTTGTACTTCATGTACGCACTTGCTTTCTCGCAACGAATGCCGCCGGTGCAGTACATCAGTAAATTTTTATCTTGCTTGTGTTCGGAAAGTTCTTGTTCGATTATTGGAAGCGATTCGCGAAACGTATCTACATCAGGTGTAATGGCGCCCACAAAATGTCCAATTTCACTTTCGTAGTGATTGCGCATATCGACCACAATGGTGTTTGGGTCTTCCAGTAATTTATTGAATTCGGCGGCTTTTAAATGCACACCAATGTTCGAAGGATTGAATTCCGGATCGTTAATTCCGTCGGCAACAATTTTGTCGCGCACTTTTATTGTGAGTTTCAAAAACGAATGATCGTCGTGTTCGACAGCGATATTCAAACGAATATTCTGCATAAAAGGATATACTTCAATGCTGTCTTTAAACTCGTAGAAGTTATCGGCCGGAACCGAAAGTTGGGCATTAATCCCTTCATTAGCTACGTAAATACGGCCGAGGACATCGAGCGGATTCCACGCTAGGAAAAGGGCATCGCGAAAGTCTTGAGGGTTTTCAATTTGGGCATACGCGTAGAACGATATGGTTAGACGCTGCTTTCCGGCTTCGTCTATCATTTTGGATCGTTCTTCTGCGCTTAAGGTGTTGTACAGTTGCATGCTATAAACAATTTAAGAATAGAAGACCGCAAAGGTAGAAAAAGAAACGAAAGTTGCTTATGAAGTTATCAATTTCAAAAACGGCATTCTAGAAAAACCAACTCGCCACAAAAATGGCGGTTAGTACGCATATCAAATCAACTAAGAGCATAGTGCCCAAAGTATATCGCGTGTTTTTGATGTTTACCGAACCAAAATAAACGGCAATTACATAAAATGTAGTTTCGGCGCTGCATTGGAAAATACACACCAAACGTCCGGTAAACGAGTCGGGTCCGGCATTTCGCATGGCATCGATCATAAATCCGCGTGAACCTCCCGAAGAAAACGGACGCAAGATCGCAACCGGCAGCGAATCGGTAATTTCTTTGGCCACTCCCATTTGCGCAAATACAAAGGCAATTCCGTTGCTAATGAGTTCAAACAAACCGCTGTTTCTGAAAAGCGAAATAGCCACGAGCATACCCAAAACGTATGGGAAAATCTGAATGCCGGTTTGCAATCCGTTTCGTGCTCCAACAACAAACGAGTCGAAAACGGTAGTTTCTAAAGCCGCAAATTTCTTTTCGTTGGCAAACGAGAATATCAAGGTAAAGCCAATAATAGCAAGCAGCATGATGCCCGATAAATTAGCGGTAAAGAAGTTTTTTTCCACCAAGTTCAATCCGTTGATGTAAAAAAGCAATCCGATGATTCCGCCAATTACAGCGAAAATGCCCGAAAGCAGCGTAGTACTCCAAAAGTTAATTCGTTGGCGAATCCCAACAATGATGAAGGCTGCAATAGTTCCTACAAACGAGGTAATGATACACGGAAGCATCACATCGGCCGGATTCGCTGCGTTTTCGGCTGCGCGGTAACCAATAATCGAGGTCGGAATTAAGGTTAAACCCGCGGCGTGCAAACACATAAACATAATTTGGGCGTTGCTGGCCTTGTCTTTGTCCGGATTTAGTTCCTGCAAACTTTGCATGGCTTTCAGACCAAAAGGTGTGGCGGCCGAGTCTAATCCGAGAAAATTCGCGGCAAAATTCAAGGTCATGTACGAAATCGAATCGTGGTTTTTCGGAATGTCGGGGAAGACTTTCACAAAAATCGGACTCAGCAATTTGGCGAGTTTTTCGGCCGCGCCCGAGTCGATAAGCAGTTGCATCAAGCCGCAAAAAAACGCCAGATAGGCAATGAGCGGCAGTATTAAATCGAGCAGAGTGTTTTTACAGGTGGGCAGTAAACCGTCGGCTTTTTGTACGCCGCTATATATTTTTACGGTTTTGGTTTCTTGCACAAAAGTGGTGTCGGCATCTTTGGTATTTCGGTTTAAAACAAAGGTTTTATCGTCGGCTTTGCTCAGGCTATCGGCTATAAAGGCAGGAATTTCGTTCGGAAATTTCTCAGCAATCAGAATTTTGTCGTCTTTTTTTCCATTTATCAGAAAATCAACCGTATAGAAGTTTCCTGTAAAGAGCGCAATACCGATAAAAACGATCGAGCCAATAAATATGCTGAGCCAAAACCTGCTTAAAACCATATAAAATCAATTTTTGTAAAAGTAGCAGATTTTTTTAGTCGTGTTATTTATTATTTGGAAGTTGCGCGCAAACGTTCGGTGGAAATTCATAGCGCGCCGCGCCATTCGCTCCAATAAACCTCGTTTGCTTCTTGCGGGCTAGCGTTTTGGCGTAGCTTCCGTTGGTCGCTCGCCAAAATCACAGCTCGCAACGCACAAACTTTGGTTTATAACCGCTGCTGTCGCTAACTCGAAAAAGTGTGCACGCTAGATTTTCTTAATAACTTTAGGTACAACGTGCAGTTGCAACTTTGTCAAGAGGATATATAAACCGAAAGATAATAGTTTCAGCAGAAGTTATTGTCTTAGGCAGCACTGTCAAAAATGTTAAAATTTAAAATTTACGGAAAAACCGTAACCTTAACTAAAACTCTTAGAGTAGCTTTGAGAAGAGATATGTGAGGTGTTTTAAGTGCAACAAAATTTTAGGCTTTTTAATTGGAAGAGTATTTTATGTCTCCTAGTGAATTGATGGATAAATTGTTAGAGTTTATTGGCTAAAATCGAAAACATCATTACAAACACCAATCAAAACTTATTTATTTTAGTACACGACAAAAAACATAATTGATTAAAAATCAATAA